>NZ_JBKKKY020000009.1:0-75742 GCF_046613545.2 Aphanothece microscopica RSMan92
CGGGTTGCGGTGGCGCCGACGGCCGGCTGCAGCGCTGCATCGGCCCTGCCCGCCGGCGAGATCCGGGCCCGCCATGTGGTGGTGAACGCCGGCGCCCACAGCCTGCTGATGGCCCAGTCCATGGGCTTTGGCCTCCAGTACGCCTGCCTGCCGGTGGCCGGCAGCTTCTACTTCACGCCGGATCTGCTCAGGGGGAAGGTCTACACCGTTCAGAACGACAAGCTGCCCTTCGCGGCCATCCATGGCGATCCGGATGTGCGGGCGCCGGGCAAGACGCGCTTCGGCCCCACGGCCCTGCTGCTGCCCCTGCTGGAGCGTTACCGGCCGGCCTCCTTCTGGGAGTTCCTGCGGGTGCTGCGGCTTGACTGGGCGGTGCTGGCGGTGCTGTGGCAGCTGCTGCGGGTCGCCGACATCCGCGACTACATCATCAAGAACCTCCTGTTCGAGGTGCCCTGGCTGCGGCGGCGGCTCTTCCTGGCGGATGCCCGCAAGATCGTGCCCTCCATGCGCCTCGAGGATCTGCGTTTCGCCGAGGGCTACGGCGGGGTCCGCCCCCAGCTGATCGACAAGCAGCAGCGGCGGTTGCTGCTGGGGGAGGCCAGCATCCCCGCCCGCCCCGGCCTGGTGTTCAACGTGACGCCATCGCCTGGAGGGACCTGCTGCCTGGGCAATGCGGCCCGTGATCTCGAGGCCATCGTCCAGCGTCTGGGTTGCCGCTTCGATCGGGCCCGGTTCGAGCGGGAGCTCTACGGCGATGCTCTGCCGAGCTCAGACGCCGCCCCTGAACAGGTGGTTGTGGCTGGCTGAGTAGAGCCTGGAGCGGGCCTCCCGGCTGGCCGCCAGGGCAGGACTCACGACATAGAGGGTGGTGCGGATCAGGGCCCGTTCCCGGCTGACCTCGGCCATGGCCGTGAGGGGGACCACCTGGAGCCACTGGTCCGGCCAGCTGACGCGGTAGCCGATCGCCACGGGGGTGTCGGGGGGGTAATGGCGCAGGAGTTCGGCCTGCACCTCCTCCACGTGGCGGGCACTCAGGTAGAGGCAGAGGGAGGCGCGCAGCGCGGCGAGCCGCGCCAGGGACTCGCTCTCGGGCACGCCCGTGCGTCCGCCGGCGCGTCCCAGCACGATGGTCTGCACCAGACCCGGAATCGTCAGTTCCTGCTGCAGCGCCGAGGCCGCCGCCTGGTAGGCACTCAGACCCGGCACCACCTCCACGGCCAGGCCAGCGTCGGCCAGCCGGCAGATCTGCTCCGCCAGGGCGCCGTAGAGACAGGGATCGCCATCGTGGAGGCGCACCACCCTGCGGCCGGCCAGGGCCCGTTCCACCACCATGGCCATCACCTCCTCGAGGGTGAGGGTGCTGGTGCGGATGCGCTCGCAGCCGGCTGGGGCCAGGGCCGCGATCTGGGGATTGACCAGGGAGTCGGTCCAGACGAGCACCTCGGCCTGCTCGATCAGCCGCATCGCCCGCAGGGTGAGGAGATCCGGGGCACCGGGACCGGCCCCGACGATCCAGACGGTGGGTTGGGCGTCCGGCCGGTTGGATCCGTTCAACGGCTCAGTCCGCTGGGGTCCGGGAGGCTACCCCGGCGGCCATAGAGCCACCAGAGTCCGAGGGCGCCCAGGGCGATCAGCAGCAGACTGACCACCTGGGCCATCCGCAGACCGCCTGCGCAGAACGGCGGCTGGGAGAAGAGGCAGAGGGGATCGATCCGCAGGCCCTCGATCCAGACCCGACCCGTGCTGTAGGCCATCAGGTACACACAGCTGAGGCTGCCGGCGGGGAGGCTGAGGCGGCCCCGCTGGCCGAGGCGGAACAGCACCAGCAGCAGGGCGCAGACCCCCACGTTCCAGAGGGATTCGTACAGGAAGGTGGGGTGGAAATACATCTGTTCGATGAATTCCGCCGGACGGTTCTCCAGGGGTATCCGCAGCTTCCAGGGGAGCTGGGTGGGTAGGCCGAACGCCTCGGAATTGAAGAAGTTGCCCCAGCGCCCGATGGCCTGGCCCAGGGCCACCGCGGGCATCAGCACGTCCAGCAGGGGCCAGAACGCCTGACGGCGCCAGCGGCAGTAGAGGATCGTGGTGAGGGTGCCGCCGATCAGGGCGCCGTGGATGGCGATGCCCCCCCGCCAGATGGCCAGGGCCTCAGCCGGGTTGGCCGCGTACTGATGCCATTCGAGGGCCACGTAGTAGGCCCGCGCACCGATCACGGCGCCGAGCACCAGCAGGGGCAGCAGGTCGGCGATGAGGGCTGGTTCGATGCCGCGCTGCCTGCCCAGCCGGGTGGCGAGGGTGAGACCGGCCAGCACGGCCAGGGCGATCAGCAGGCCGTACCAGCGCAACGCCAAGGGGCCCAGCTGGAAGACCAGGGGCCCCGGAGAGGTGAAGGCGAAGGAGAGGCTCAACGGGTCCCGGTCGCGAACGAGGTCGGATCAGCTGGATCAGTCGGATCAGTCAGATCAGACGATGCCTTCGGCCGCCTGCACCTTCTCCACCTGACGCTTCTTGAGCACCAGCATGATCTGGGCCACAGCGATGGCCGCGAAGAAGGCGAGCAGGCCGTAGATCCGCACCGGATTCTGGAGCACCACCTCGGCATCCATCTGGCCGAAGCCCCCCACATTGGGGTCGTTGGTCAGAGGCGTGCCGGCGGCGACGGCATCGCCGACCGAGGCGATGATGCTGGGCCCTGCCGGAATGGTCTCCTCGACCGTGACCCCGTCGGTTCCGGTGATCGCCACCACGGTGGCACCGCCGTCGCCGGGGGTGATGGCGGCCACGGTGCCGGCCACGGAGGCGGTGTAGAGGGTGTTGTTGGTCTTTTCACCGGTCGGGTAGACCTGGCCGCGGCCCCGGTTGCCGCCCACGTGCAGCTGGTACTTGCCGAAGTGGATGCTGCTGTCCTGGGCCGGGTCCGGGGAGAGCACGGGGAAGACGATCTCCTGGTGCTGATCGCCGGGCAGGGGGCCGACCAGAAGAATGTTGGGCTGGTCGTCGGAATACTGGGTGTAGTAGATGCCGGCGGTCTCCTCCTTGAGCTCATCGCTGAGCCGCTCCTGGGGGGCGAGGGTGAAGCCATCGGGGAGCATCACCACGGCACCCACATTCAGACCGGTGGCACTGCCGTCGCCGGAGACCTGCTGGACGCCGGTGTCATAGGGAATCTCCACCACGGCTTTGAACACCGTGTCGGGGAAGACGGCCTGGGGCACTTCCACCCGGGTGGCCTTCTTGGCCAGGTGGCAGTTGGCGCAGACGATCTTGCCGGTGGCTTCGCGCGGATTGGCGTAGTTCTGCTGGGCCCAGAAGGGATAGGCCCAGCTGGGGCTGGCGGCACCGATCAGAACGGTGAGGCCCAGAAGGGAGCCCAGCAGACGGGAGAGGGAGCGGCGCATCACAGGAAGGGCGACAGGGGCAGAGGGGGAAAGCGGATCAGACCCACCAGGGCTTGTCGCCGTTGCGGAAATCGGTTTCCGTCCACTGGCTCAGGAACACGTTGTCGTTCTCGACGGAGACGTGGGCCAGCGCCAGGGAGAGGGGGGCCGGCCCTCGCACGACCTTGCCGGTGGCGTCGTACTGGGAGCCGTGGCAGGGGCACATGAACTTGTTCTGGCCGCTGTTCCAGGGCACCACGCAGCCGAGGTGGGTGCAGATGGCGTTGATCCCGTAGCTGCCGATGGCATCGGCACCCTCGACGATCAGGTAGGTGGGGTCGCCCTTGAGGCCCTGCACCAGGCTGCGGTCGCCCTCCTTGTGGCTGCTCAGCCAGCCGCTGGCGGTCACGGCGTTGCCCAGCTCGTCCTTGGCGGCGGTCCCGCCACCGCTGCCGGCGGCCTTGGGCGGGATGAAGTAGTTGACCACCGGATAGAGAGCCCCCAGGGCCACGCCGGTGACCGACCCGAAGGTCAGCAGGTTCATGAACTGCCGACGACCCATTCCGGGCACATCACCGCTTGAGGCGCTCGCTGGCATCTGGGTCATACGGGGCGGCTTGGAAGGCCACAGCAACGTGGCGGCCACATTAAGGCCTGCCCTGTCCCGCCCGCTTCCGGGCCGGCGGGTGCGGCAGGCACTGCAACAACCCGTTGCGGAGCGCCGCTGTGCCAGTTTCTGCTGGTATTCCCGCAGCAGACGCGGCCCATGGACCCGGCGGTGGATCCCCAGGCTCCCCTCACCTCCGAGGAGCTGATCACCCTGCTGCGGGCCCGCTGGCAGGCGAGCTACGACCTGCAGCTGGTGCAGCGGCGCGGGCGGTTCTACCTGCAGGTCATGTGGGCCTATCTGGAGCAGCAGTCCTTTCCCCTCACGCCGGAGGCCTATGGGGCCAAGCTCGAGGAGCTGGCCGGTCTGCTCAATGGCCTGGGCGTGGCGGGACAGGTGCGCCACTGGCTGAGCACCACGGCCGAGCGGCCCCGTCTCGGCCGCGCGATGGGGCTGGCCCTGGAGCTGCCGCCGGAGCGGGCCAGCGAATTCCTGCTCTAGGGCTGGGGTGGCCCTCCGGAGCTGGCGGATCAGTCGGCGCCGGAGGGGCGCAGCTGCTCGGTGAAGGCCACCAGCCCGACCCCCACCAGATACAGGCCGGAGATGGCACCGGTGAGCAGCAACATGGTGACCGGGTCGGTCGAGGGGGTCAGCACCGCTCCCCCCAGGGCGGCGAGGACCACCACCCAGCGCCAGGCGGCCAGCATCCGGCGGGCGCGCACCAGGCCCAGGGCTCCCAGCAGCAGCTGCAGCACCGGCAGCTGGAAGGCCAGGGCGGTGGCCACCATCAGCAGCAGCACGAAGTCGAGGTAGCGCTCGATCGACCAGCTGGGCTCGACGACGTCGGCCCCATAGCTCACCAGAAACCGCAGCGCCGCGGGCACCAGGGCCCACCAGGCGAAGGCCAGCCCGGCGGCAAAGAGGAGGGCCGATCCCGCCACGGCCGGGGCCACCAGGGCCCGCTCGCGCCGGGTGAGGCCGGGGAGCACGAAGGAGAGCCCCTCGTAGAGGATGTAGGGCAGGGCCAGGATCAGGCCGGCATAGCCGGCGACCTTGAGCGAGACGAACAGGAATTCGCCAGGCGCGAGCTGCAGGAAGCGGATCCCGTCGGCCGGCATTTCCAGCAGCTTCACCAGCGGTTTGACGCCTGCCAGGCAGACCGCCGCCCCCAGCAGCAGGGCCAGGAGGCTGCGCAGCACCCGGCGCCGCAGTTCCTCCAGATGCTCCATCAGGCTCATCTCGACCTCCCCGGGGAAGTCGTTGCGCTCCCCACCTCCCCCGCCGATGCGGATCGGTGGGGGGGGCGCCACCGGTCCAGGCGCAGATTGTTCGGAGGCGCTGTCGCTCATGGCTGCCGTGCTGCGAGCAGGCTAAGAGCCCGCTCCGGCTCCCCCCAGAACAGTTCACCGCCGCGGTGGCGCACCGTGCCCGGGGCGCCACCGGGAATCCGCTGCAGCTGCTCGGCGGGCACCATCACCACGGGCACGCGGCGATTGCCGCGGCCGCGGCTGAAGTGGGCGGCGAGATCGGCGGCGGCCTGCAGATCGGCTTCATCCGCGGCCGCCTCCGCACAGCGCAGCACCACATGGCTGCCGGGCAACTCCTGGGCGTGGAACCAGAGATCGCCGCGGCGGGCCTGCCGGAAGGCGATCCAGTCGTTCTGCCGATGGTTGCGGCCCACCTGCAGCCCCAGGCCCCCCGGGCTGCGCAGTTCCAGGGGCTGGGGCTGGCCTCGCGGCTCCGTGCCGCTGGCGCGGCGCTGCCGGCGGCTGGCCGGGCTCCCCTGGCCCATCTGGTCGGTGACCTCCTGGCGCAGGGCGGTGACCTCCTCCAGGCTGTCGGCCTGCTCGAGGAAGGTGAGTGAGGAGTCGATCCAGGCCAGTCGCAGGCGGTGACGCTCCAGCCGGGGGGTGATGGCCTCCACCGAGCGGCGGCGTTTCCGCGCCAGCCTGTAGAGCTTCTGGGCCTCATCGATGCAGGCGCGGCCGGGCTGGGGCTGGCTGAGCAAGCCATCGGCGCGCTGCTGCAGGGAGACGCTCTCCGGAACCGCATCCAGCAGCGCCTGTTGCTGCTCGGCCTGCCGGGATTCGCGCTCCCGCAGCAGCTCGAGCTGGTGGCGGAGCTGCTGCCGCTGCCGTTGCAGGGTCTGGCTGGCGAGGTGGTCGCCGTAGTAGGTGGCCAGGGCGGTGTTCAGGGGCATCGCCGCCCCGCGGTCGGGCCGGGGCGGCGGGCTCCCGGGGCCAGCGGCCCGCCCGTCAGCCAGCCAGCAGCAGTAGCCCCCGTTCCGGGCTTGCCAGGCGAAGCGTTCCTCGGCCACCGCTTCGAGCCAGCCCTGCCAGCGGCTCCAGAGCTCCTGCCACTGCGCGGCCGAGAGGTCCGTGACCGGGGCGCGCAGCCAACTCTCGGGGGCCAGCTCCCGGGCCAGGGCTGGGCTGATGCCCTGGTAGGCCTCCCGCAGCGCGCGCTCGAGGGGAAGGGGCAGCAGAGCCACCCGTCGGCGCCAGCTCTCGAAGGGTTCCTCCCGGCGGGGAGGGTCGCCCGGCAGCGGTGGCGGGGGCTGGTAGGGGTCGCCCGTGCCGATCGGCCGCAGCCGCGACTGGCTGGGTCTGACCTGCCGGCCCAGGGCGACGACCTGGCGGCCATCCCTGGGGCCCGGCTCCAGCAGCAGCAGGTTGCTGTGCCGTCCCATCAGTTCCACCACCAGCCAGCGCTGGGGGAGCTCACCGGGACGACGAGCGAAGCCAAGCTCCACCACCCGCTCCCAGCCGGGCTGCTCGAGGCTCACCAGGGCCAGGCCACCGAGGCCATGCTGCAGCTGCTGGGCCAGGGTGCTCCCATCACCCTGCCGCGGTGGGGCTGGGATGGCGTGCAGGCGCGCCGCCTCGGCCTGCCAGCTCAGTTCGATCCACTGCATGCCCTGGAGATGGCGCAGACCCAGCTGGACGGAGCAGGGACCGGCCTGCTGGGCCTTCTCCATCCGGCTGGGCAGCAGCAGCGGGCGCCACTCCGACAGCACCGCCTTGAGGCTGGTCACATCCAGCGGCTGAAGGCTTGTCATGGCGGCGGCGAAGCCGGTCGTCGGTGGCTTCTACTCTGCAGCCCAGCCTTCTCCGCCCCGATGAGCCGTCTCACCGTGATCACCGGTCCCAGCGGGGTTGGGAAGGGGACACTGGTGGCCCAGCTGCTGGCACGGCACCCCGAGATCTGGTTGTCGGTGTCCGCGACCACCCGGGAGCCCCGGGCCGGCGAGCTGGAGGGGCAGAACTATTTCTTTCTCAGCCGCGAGGCCTTCGAGCAGACGGTGGCGGCCGGCGGCTTCCTCGAATGGGCGGAGTTCGCGGGGAACCTCTACGGCACGCCCCGTCAGCCGGTGGAGGACTGCCTGGCGCAGGGGCGCCCGGTGTTGCTCGAGATCGAGCTGGAGGGGGCCCGTCAGGTGCGTCGCAGCTTTCCGGCGGCATTTCAGCTGTTCATCCGGCCGCCCTCGCTGGGCGAACTGGAACGGCGCATCCGGGGGCGGGGCACCGACAGTGACGCGGCGATCCAGCGGCGGCTGGAACGGGCGAGGGTCGAACTCGCCGCGGCGGAGGAATTTGACGCCACCCTCGTCAACGACGACCTGGAGGTAGCCCTACGGGAACTGGAAGCGTGCATGGACCTGGGCTGAGGCCCCAACCCAGGGACAGGCACAGAAAAAGCCCCCGGGAGGGGGCCTGGGCGACCCGCCGACAAGGGCTGGTGCGGACTTGTCTGCCGCGCTGGGACCGCGCTGGGACCGCGCTGAGGCGGCGCAAAGACGGCGCTCAGGCCGCCTCAGGACGTCGGAGCGGTGGATCAGAGGGGGTGGAAGAGCAGATCGGGGAAGAAGCGGTTGAACTCGATCAGGATTCCGGCGGTGAGGGTGAACCAGATGGCCGAGAACACGGGAGCCGTGGTCAGGAATTTCTTCATGGGATCAAGCGTGAATCAGGGTGGAAGGCAGAGGTTGGACGTGAAAGCCCGAAGCTGGGGCTTGCAAAGAAGGCCTGAATCCAGGGAAGGGCTGATCAGCGGGGGGAGACGGTGATCTTGCTGTCGGACTCGGTGAGCTTCTTGCCGCTGAATTCGGCGAAGGCGGCCAGGGGCCAGGACGCTGCGGCCAGGGTGCTCTTGAAAGCGAGCGGCACGTCGATCTGGATCTCCTTCATGGTGGCGTCCTTGCTGCCGCGGATCGCCATCAGGTAGCCGCGCCCGGCCCAGCCGATGCAACCGGCGATGTAGAGGAAGGCGATGCCGGGAATGATGAAGTCACCGGCGTGGCTCCAGCGGCCGTCCACGATCAGGTGGGGCAGGCCATCGGTCCCGCAGAGGGCCTGGCTGTACATGGCGAAGCGGGCCTTGGCCTGATCGGTCGTGGCACCGGCGGCGCGCTGCTGGAAGCGGGGGCTCTCGGCGCAGGGGGTCAGACCCGCCACCGACGCCTCAGCCCGGGCCACCGGAGCGAGGCCGAACAGCAGGAAGGCGGAGAGCAGAACCGCACACAGGCGGGGGAGAAGACGGCGCATGGGATGCCTGGGTAGATGCCTGGGAATTTGCCTTGCGGAGACCTGCTGCAGGGCTGGGCCGCGGGGCAGGATGTCACTCGCGGACAGTAGGGGACCTCGCCTGACGCCATGCCCACGGTTCTGGCGCTCGAAACAAGTTGTGACGAGTCCGCAGCAGCGATTGTGCGGGATCACACCGTGCTGGCCAGCGCCGTGGCCTCCCAGGTCGAGGAGCATGCCCGCTGGGGTGGGGTGGTGCCGGAAATCGCCTCCCGCCGCCATGTCGAGGCGCTGCCCCAGCTGGTGGCCCGGGTGAGTGCCGAGGCCGGCCTGCCCCTCGCCGAGCTGGATGCCTTCGCCGCCACCGTCGCCCCCGGTCTGCTGGGGGCGCTGTTGGTCGCTTCGGTCACGGGACGGACCCTGGCCCGTCTGCATGGGCGGCCCTTTCTGGGCGTCCATCACCTGGAGGGTCACCTCTGTTCGGTGCAGCTGGGGGAGCCCCTGCCTCCGGGGCCGTTTCTGGTTCTGCTGGTCAGCGGCGGCCACACCGAACTGGTGCGGGTCGATGGTCCCGGGCAGTACATCCGCCTCGGCCGCAGCCATGACGACGCGGCGGGCGAGGCCTTCGACAAGGTCGCCCGGCTGCTGGAGCTGGGCTATCCCGGCGGGCCGGCGATCCAGGCCGCCGCCCGATCCGGCGACCCCCGACGCTTCTCCCTGCCGAAGGGGCGTGTTTCGCGTCCCGAGGGCGGCTTCCATCCCTACGACTTCAGCTTCAGCGGTCTGAAGACGGCGATGCTGCGGCAGGTGCGGGCGCTGCAGCAGAGCGGTGATCCCTTGCCGGTCGCGGATCTGGCGGCGAGCTTCGAGCAGGTGGTGGCGGAGGTGCTCGTGGAGCGCAGCTGTCGCTGTGCCCTGGACGAAGGCCTCGGCACGCTGGTGCTCGTCGGTGGGGTGGCCGCGAACGCCCGACTGCGGGGGCTGCTGGCGGAGCGCTGCGGCCGCGATGGCCTGGTGTGGCGGCTGGCCCCCCTGGCCTACTGCACCGACAACGCCGCGATGGTCGGCGTGGCCGCCTGCCAGCGTCTGGCCATGGGGGCCCGCAGTCCGGCAGGGCTTGGGGTGGCCGCCCGATGGCCCCTCGAGCAGGCCGGCCGGCTTTACGAAACCGAGCCGTGCTTTTAAGCCCCTAGGCTGGACCTATCCCCGCTGGCACCCCCATGGCCCCAGCCGAACCGGAGTCCCCGGGCCAGGAGCCAGCCAGCCAGCCCGTGAGCCGAACCGAGCTGAACGCCTGGCGTCGGGGCTTCACCCCCCAGGCCGAGATCTGGAATGGCCGGCTGGCCATGCTCGGGCTCTCCGTCGGTCTGGCGGTGCTGCTGCTGGCCCGGCTGGCCATCCACTGAGGCCCAGGGGGGATCAGGTCCGTCCCCGCAGTGCCTGGGCCAGTTCGTTGGGCTTGAGGCTCTGGGCCAGGGCGTCCTCGCCGGTCACCGTCCCGGCCTCCACCAGGGCGAGAAGCGCCTGGTTGGAGGTCTGCATGCCATCGAAACGGCTGCGTTCCATGATCTCCTCGATCTCGTCCAGCTCGGCGCGCTGGATGTAGTCCTTGCAGGCGTCGGTGTTGATCAGGATGTCGTGGTACGCGACACGCTTGCCGTCGGTGGTCTTGAGCAGACCCTGGGAGATCACCCCCAGCAGCGCTTCCGAGACGGAACGGCGCACACTGTCCTGCTCGCTGGGGGGGTACATGCCCAGCACCCGCTCCACCGTCTTGATCGCGGAGTTGGTGTGCAGGGTGCCGAACACGAGGTGGCCGGTCTGGGAGGCCTCGATGGCGGTGGAGAGCGTTTCCCGGTCACGGATCTCCCCGATCAGGATCACGTCGGGATCCTCCCGCAGGGAGGCCCGCAGGGCGTTGTGGAAGACCTTGGTGTGGTGCCCCACTTCCCGGTGCCGGATCAGGGAGAGGCGGCTCTCGTGCACGAATTCCACCGGGTCCTCGATCGTGAGGATGTGGCGGCGCATGTGGGTGTTGATCCAGTCCACCATCGCGGCCAGGGTGGTGCTCTTGCCGGAGCCGGTGGGGCCGGTCACCAGCACCAGGCCCTTGGGGCGAGCGCAGAGCTCACTGAGCACCGGGGGCAGATTCAGTTCCTCGAGGGTGGCGATCTTCTGGGGGATCAGGCGAAGCACCATCGCGGGTCCCCGGAGGGAGTCCATCAGGTTGATCCGCACCCGCACGAAGGGGAAGGCGTGGGACCCGTCGTATTCCTTGTCGCGCAGGAACCGGTCGATCTCCGCCGGACTGAGCATTTCCTGCATCCAGCCGTTGAAGGTGGCCTGGTCGGTCACCGGCCAGCCGGTGCGGAGCATGTCGCCCCGGGCGCGGTAGCGGGGTTCCTCACCCACCCCCACGTGCACATCGGAATAGGTCCGCTCGTTCGCCAGCCGCACAAGGCCCTCGAGGCTCGGGGGCATCGGCCCGAAGGACTCGGAGCCCGGCTGCGCAGGGGTTGCGTTGCTCTCCGGGGGTGGACCCGGGAGGGGCTCGAGCCCGGAGGGTGCCGGGGGGGCCGGGCTCGGCAGCGGCGGGGGCGGCGCCTCGCCGGCAGGGGGGGGTGAGGGCGGAAACGGCGACGGGGGAAACGGCGACGTCGTCATGCACTGCACCCAATTCGGCACAAGTTTCGCGGCTCTGGCCCCATCTGTCAGCTCCCGGTGCGCTTCCTAGGATCCGCCGGTTCGCAGGGTCGTGTTGACCAAGCCCCTCATCAGCATCGTGCTGGGCACCAGGCCGGAAGCGATCAAGCTCGCACCGGTGATCCTGGCCTTCCAGCAGGCGGAGGACTTCAGCACGCGTGTGGTGCTCACCGGCCAGCACCGGGAGATGGTCACCCAGGTGATGGAACTCTTCGGCCTGACGGCCGACCACGACCTGGCCCTGATGGCCCCGCAACAGACCCTCACCCACATCACCTGTGCGGCGCTCCAGGGCCTGAAGGAGGAGTTCGCGCGCCACCGTCCCGATCTCGTCCTGGTTCAGGGCGACACGACCACGGCCTTCGCCTCGGCCCTGGCCGCCTTCTATGAGCAGATCCCCGTGGGGCACGTGGAGGCGGGCCTGCGCACCGACAACCTCTTCGACCCGTTTCCGGAAGAGGCGAACCGCCGCCTGATCTCCCAGCTGGCGCTGCTGCACTTCGCTCCCACCGAGCAGTCGGCGGCGAACTGCCGCGCCTCCGGGGTGATGGGGCGGATCCTCACCACGGGCAACACGGTGATCGATGCCCTGCTGCAGATGGCGAAGCAGGCTCCCACCTTGGCCATGCCCGGCCTCGACTGGCAGCGGCAACGGGTGATCCTCGCCACCGTGCACCGCCGCGAGAACTGGGGGGATCGCCTCACCGCCATCGGCCGTGCCTTTCTCGAGCTGCTGGAGCGCTTTCCGGATACGGCCCTGGTGCTTCCCCTGCACCGCAATCCCACCGTGCGGGAGCCGTTGCAGGCCCTGCTCGGCGCCCATCCGCGTGCCTTCCTCACCGAGCCCCTCGACTACGACCAGCTGGTGGCGGCCATGGGGGGCTGCACCCTGGTGCTCACCGATTCCGGCGGGCTCCAGGAGGAAGCCCCGGCCCTCGGCAAGCCCGTGCTGGTGCTCCGCCGCACCACTGAACGACCCGAGGCGGTGGAGGCGGGAACGGCCAGGCTGATCGGCACCGACACCGCCGAGATCGTGGCCGAGGCGTCCACCCTGCTCACCGATGCGTCCGCCTACGAGGCGATGGCGCGGGCCCACAATCCCTTCGGCGATGGACAGGCCAGCGGGCGGATCGTGCAGGCGGCCCGGGAATTCCTCAGGTCCCAGCGCGCCTGATCCCGGCTCAGCGCTTCTTCTTCGACCAGGGCGGCAGGTCGATGAACACCCGGCTGCCCGGCTCGAGACCGGAGATGATCTGGGTGTCCTTGCCGCTGCTGATGCCCAGTTCCACGGGCTGGAAGGTGGGCTGGCGGTCCTTGCCCACCAGCAGCACGCCCGGTCGGCCGTCCTCGGTGACGATGGCGACGGTGGGCACCAGGGTCTCGGCGCGGACCTGACCGGTCTGGAACCCCACGTCGGCGGTCATGCCGATGCGCAGATCCGGCTGGCGCTCGAGGAATTCCAGAACCACATCGAAGGAGGTGACGTTGTTCAGCTTCACGGCCCGGGGCGTGATCCGCTTCACCCGGGCCGCGAAGCGTCGGTCGGGGAAAGCGTCCACGCGGACGGTGGCGGGCTGGCCGAGCCGGATCCGACCGATGTCGTTCTCCGGCACCTTGGCCACCACTTCAAGGCCCTGGGCCAGCTCCACGATCGAGGAGCTGGTCGCCCCTGCGGTGGCGGACGCGGTGGTGGTGGGGGTCACGAAGGAGCCCGGATCGGCATAGCGCTGGCTGATCACCCCGGCGAAGGGGGCGCGCACGATCAGCTCAGCCTGCTCCACCCGGCGGGCTGCCAGGCGCTGGCGGGCGGCCTCCACGGCGGCCTGATCGACCAGGAAGGTGCTGCGCACGGCGTTGTAGTCGCTCAGGCTGATGGCGTTCTGGCGGTACAGACCCTCATTGCGCTCCAGCTCACTGCGGCTGCGCACCAGCTCCGCTTCGGCCGAGCGCAGCTGGGCCCTGAGTTCGTCGATGCGGTCAGCCAGATCGCCACTGTCCATGCGGGCGAGGGCCTGACCGGTCTGCACCTGATCGCCTTCCTCGACGAAGAGCTCCTCCAGAATCCCCTGGCGCTTGGGGCTGACATTGACGCGCTGCTCGGCCTCCAGTTCCCCCGAGGCGCTCACCACCCCGGGGAGTTCTCCGGATTTCGCCAGCACCGTGTAGGGCTGCAGGTTGGCGCTGGTGGTCGACCGCTGCCGTTGCCAGAGCAGCAACCCAGCGACCAGCAGCAGGGCGGCGGCGGCGCCCGCCCAGAGGCGACGCCTGCCACGCCAGAGCGGCCGTGGGGTCGTTGCCGCCACCACGGCTGGCGATGGCGTGGCCGCCGCCGCCGGTGGGGTCGGCCGGTGAGGGGTGAGAGTAGGAATCGGCCTGGCCTGTGCTGCACCCAGTTTCGCCGCTGGGGGCCGTGGGCTGCGGCCCGTAGATTCCTCCGATGCTCAAAGCCGGAATCGTCGGACTGCCCAACGTGGGCAAGTCGACCCTGTTCAACGCCCTGGTGGCCAATGCCCAGGCGGAGGCCGCCAACTATCCCTTCTGCACGATCGAGCCGAATTCGGGCGTGGTGTCCGTGCCCGATCCCCGTCTGGAGCAGCTGGCCGCCCTGAGCCGCAGCAAGGAGATCATCCCGACCCGGGTCGAGTTCGTGGACATTGCCGGGCTGGTGAAGGGGGCCAGTCAGGGGGAGGGACTGGGCAACAAGTTCCTGGCGAACATCCGGGAAGTGGACGCGATCGTGCACGTCGTGCGCTGCTTCGATGACGACGACGTGATCCACGTGGCCGGAAGCGTGGATCCGGTGCGGGATGCCGAGGTGATCAACCTCGAACTGGCCCTGGCGGATCTGGCCCAGGTGGAGAAGCGGCGTGAGCGCCTCAAGAAGCAGGTGCGCACCAGCAAGGAGGCCCAGCTGGAGGATGCCGTGCTGGAGCGGATTGAGGCGGTGCTCGAAGCCGGCGGTGCCGCCCGCACCGTGGCCCTGTCTGAGGAGGAGGCCGTTCTGGTCAAACCCCTGGGGCTGCTCACGGCCAAACCGATCATCTACGCCACCAACGTCAGTGAGGACGACCTGGCCAGCGGCAATGCCTTCGTGGCGGCCGTGCAGGCCCTGGCGACCCGGGAGGGGGCGGAGACGGTGCGGATCTCAGCCCAGGTCGAGGCCGAGCTGATCGAACTTCCGGAGGAGGATCGGGCTGAATTCCTGGAGGGACTGGGGGTCAGCGAGGGGGGGCTGCAGAGCCTGATCCGCGCCACCTACTCCCTGCTGGGTCTGCGCACCTACTTCACCACCGGCGAGAAGGAGACGCGCGCCTGGACCATCCGGTCCGGCATGACCGCGCCCCAGGCCGCCGGGGTGATCCACACCGACTTCGAACGGGGCTTCATCCGCGCCCAGACCATCGCCTACGCCCAGTTGCTGGAGGCAGGATCTCTGGTGGAGGCCCGCAACAGGGGCTGGCTGCGCAGCGAGGGCAAGGAGTATGTGGTGGCGGAGGGCGATGTGATGGAGTTTCTGTTCAACGTGTAGTCGGTGTAGTCGGTGTAGTCGTTCACGGCCTGGGTGTCGTCGTTCACCGTCCGGTCCACCAGCTGTCGAGGGTCGGATCAGCTGTCTGGCCGGGTCAGCCCTCTGGCCGGATCAGGCGCTGGAAGGCCCGCTGGCCTCCCGCGATCAGGTCGCCAGAGGTGCGGGCTTTGGAAAAGTAATAGCCCTGCTGATTGGTGATGCCGAGGCCCAGGAGCAGCTGGGAGATCTCCCGGGTTTCCACACCCTCCGCCACGACTCCCAGGTTCATGCGCCGGGCGAGGCCGGCCACCAGCGTGACAACCCGCATGGCGTTGGGGTCCGTCTGAAGCGAGCCCACGAAGGCTTTGTCAATCTTCAGTTCGCTGGGTTGCAGGGTGATCAGGCGCATGAGAGAGGAGTGGCCGGTGCCGAAATCATCAAGGGAGAGTTGCATGCCTGAGGCCCGAAGAAACTCAAGGTTCTGTTCGGTTGTGTGACCCATTTCCATCACGGACTGTTCGGTGATTTCCAGGGTGACTCGCTCGGGTTGAACCAGCTGGGAGTTCAGCAGATTCAGAATCGTTTGTCCCATGTCGGGGTGGCTCAGAAGCCTGCCGCTGATGTTCAGAGCCAGGCGGGGCTCCCCACCCAGGCTGGCCCGAATCGAGGCATAGCCCCGGGCGGCGAGCACGATCAACTCGAGGCCCAGGGGGAGGGTCAACCTGTAACGGTCGGCAATGTCGAGCAATACATCCGGGGGAATCTCGCCGAGTTCGGGATGGGTCCAGCGGACGAGGGCTTCCACGGCATGGAGGCCCTTGCCGACTTCAACGATGGGCTGGTAGAGAATGCGAAGATCATGCCTGCTGAGGGCAGTCTGGAGATCTGCGAATAGCTTGTAGCTGTCAAGTTCATGTGGGTTCGTTGATATATCGAAGACTGAGATCCGGCTTTCAATCTGTTTCTTGGCCTGATACATTGCAGCGTCCGAGCGCTGAATGGCCGCGGCGGGGTCTGCTTCCTGGCTGTCCACCAGGGTGATGCCGATGCTGAGGCTGATCGGCAGCATCATTCCGGCGATGTTCATGGGCTCGTTGAGGGTCTCCGTGAGCCGACTCGCGAACTGGTAGGCCTGGGCTTTGAGATTTGCCTCGCTTTTGTCTTCGATGGCGGAGAGGTCCATGATCATCGCGAATTCATCGCCGCCATAGCGGGCAATGAAGTCTTCCTTTCGGGAGATCTCGCGCATGCGATCCGCCACGGCCATCAGGGCTGCGTCGCCTACATGGTGGCCGTAGGTATCGTTGATCATCTTGAATTTGTCCACGTCAATGAACATGATCACGAACGACGTGTTCCTGCGTCGGGATTGTTGGGATTCGATCTCCAGCCGTTCAAAGAAGTAGCGTCTGTTCGGCAGGTCGGTCAGCGAGTCGAACAACGCCAGGGCCCGGGCCGTGCTCAGGAAACGCTCGTAGCGGGCGGCGACCTGGGTCATCTTGTGCTCCACCTGGGCGGAGAGGTGGCGGCTCCGCGGCGGTGGGCCTTCGATCGATACCCCCGAGCTGCCGAACAGCCTGGCCATCACCTCGTCTTCGACCGGCTGGCTTCGGGACGGGTTGTCGGAGTGGCCGAGCTTCTCGAGCAGGAGGTCCAGCTTGCGGCTGGTGCGGCGGATCCGGTGGCTGGCCATGCGCTCGGCCCGGTAATGGAGCAAGCGGCGGCGCCGATGTTCCAGCATGGGAATGGCCCGCGCGCCGAGGATGGCCGCCAGGATCAGGCTGCCGATGGCGAGATCCGGCAGCAGTGAGCGCTGATCGAGCCTGGGCAGAGGGGGCTCCACCAGGGCCAGGACCCTGCCATCTGGAGCGGAGATGGTCGGTGCCACGGTCCGTGCCGCCTCCAGGAGGGGCAGGGTGATCGCTCCGGGCTGGGGCGTTGCCTGCCAGCGCAGTCGGCTGGCCAGGGCCTGACGCAGGCCGCTCTCCCCATCGCCGCTGCGTGCCCCCCCATGGATGGGGCGCAGGATCGCCAGGGTGCCGGGGCCATCACCAGCGGACCGGTTGGGGCTGACGGGGGCCAGCACCCCCAGCTGGATCCGCCGGTCGCCGACGGCACAGGCGATCGGGACGACCCCAGGGTTCCGGCTGGCTTTGAGTCGCTCCTGAACGCAGCGCAGGCTCTCCGGTCGGGGGGCGGGGGCGGTGTCCCCCGGCCGTACCGCCAGCCGCAGCTCCTGGGAAGGGGAGAACAGGAGCAGCTCATCGCGGGGATGCATCCCACCGGATGTGCGCAGTTGCTCGACCACGCTCTCGGTTCCCCCACCGCTCAGCGCCGCTCCGAGGGGTTTCCAGCCCGTCAACGTTGCCGCCGAGGTCCGCAGCGAGTGGAGCGAGAGATCGACGAGGGAGAGGATCGCCTCGTCTTCCTCGCTGTGGCGGTGACGTTCCTGGAGGAAGCGGAGCCCTGCCACGGTCGCCAGGGTGATGCCCAGCATCAGCACGCCACTGGGAATCTTCCGGCGCTGGGCGGTCCTGGATCTTCGTCGTTCCTCCTTGATCCAGGACCGCAGCAGGCCGGGGGTTCTCATCCGGCCTGCCCCACCGATGCAGGAGCCCTCAAGGCCATGGGGATGGAGCTCTGCAGGGCGTCGGGCTCTGGCATCGCGCCTGGGATCGGAAGGCTTCGGTTTGTGAAGGCTGTCGGCTCAGTGTGCCCCGCCCGTCCCGCCGGTGCCAGAGCGGCTGGGGCAGGAGGGGCGTGCTGCCAGGGATCACACACGGTCGGTCGGCTGCACCGCGGCGGGCATGACCCGATCGGTGAACCAGATCGGCGAGAATGCCTCCAGATGCGGTGGACACCATGAGCCAGCACCCCGACGCCTCTGCGGCCCCCGGTCCGTCAGCCGATCACCCTCACAACTTCGACGTCCAGAAGGAGCTGCACCAGAAGATCCGCAACGACCCGGACTACGACGACTGGGAATACGGCACCGAGCCTCTGCCCCACGAGGCCTGGGCCCTCAAGCAGCCTCCGGCCTCGGCCTGATCTGCCTGACCAGGAGCTGACCCCCCAGGCAGAGGGCGGTCATCGTCAACCAGATCCCCAGCCCATGGCCGTAACGATCGAGGGCCAGGCCGGCCAGCAGCGGTGCGCTGAAGGCACTGATGGCAAAACACTGGGAGAACAGGGCCATGGCCAACCCCTGATGGTCCAGGGGCGTGAGTTCGATCACGGCTTCGGTGGCGATCGGCAGGAAGGCGGCCTCGCCCAGGGCCAGGGGGAACTGGGCGAGCACCACCAGGCCCAGCCCATGGGGGCTCAGGGCGGAGAGACCGAGCAGGGCGGTGCCGATCGCGAAGCAACCCAGGCTGATCCCCAACCCCAGCCCCACCGGACGCCTGGCCAGGGCCTGGCCGACCGGCCACTGGATCACCACCAGCAGCCCCAGCTGCAGGCCGATCAGCAGGGCCCCCACACTTTCCGGCAGGGCCTGGCGCTCCATTCCTCCCCGCACGAGGTCCAGGGGGAGCGCGCTCTGCATCAGCGCCGGCAGGGCGGTGGCCAGCAGGGCAACGGCCAGCACCGGCAGCAGGGGGGGCAGCCAGGTGCCCCAGGCCACCGAGGCTGTCCTCCCTTCCGCCCGCAATGGCGCAGGAAGCGGGCGGAGCAGCAGCAGCAGCACCATGGCGCTCAGGCACAGCATGTCGACCAGGTAGATGCCCCGGAGGCGATCCGCGGCGGCCAGCAGGGCGCCCAGCAGCGCCCCGGCCGCGATTCCCGCCGCATCGGCGCTGCGCACCAGGGCATACCCCCGGGCTGAGGGAATCGGCGCTGGCCCCTGGCGGCAGCTCAGGGGTACGGCCAGCTCGATCGCCGGCCAGTACAGCCCCATGGCGATCCCGAGCAGCAGCTGCCCCTGCAGGTAGCTGCCGAACGTCCGGGCGGCGAACAGGTGGCTGTCGGCGACGAGGGCGGCGAGCGCCGCCAGCAGCACCGGCACCGAGCAGTTGAGCCCCCGATCCAGCAGCCAGCCGCTCAGGAACCGTCCCACGGTGCCGGCCAGGGCCGCCAGGGCGAGCCCCTGGGTCACGCTCGCCGCGCTGAAGGCTTCCTGGTGAAAGACCATCGGCGTCAGGTAGAGGACTCCACCGGCTCCGATCGAGCCCACCAGCCGCACGAGGGCCACTTCGCGCAGCGGCGCGGGAAACTGGAACCACCAGCCCGCCAGTCCGGGCTTCTCCCTCCTCGCCGGATCGGCTGTTGCCACAACGCGCTTGCCGCCTTTTCGGGGTCGTGGCCAGTCTGCTGGTGCTGCTCCCCCCGCTGTTGCCGTCGCCCGGACGGGCGGCCCAGGAGCTGGTCGTGGGGCTCGACGGGCTGGAACTCCCCCTCGACCTCGACGAACTGGAAGCCTGGACCGGCGCGGCAAGCCGGGGCTCCACCCCCCTCGCCCTCTGGCTCAACCTGCTGGAGCCCCAGGCGCGGGTCGGATTGGTCCGCCTGCTGCGGGCCCCGCTGCTGCGGGATCGGAGCTTCGGCGTGCAGCTGCTCAACAGCTGGACCGGGGAGCAGATGCTGCGGGAGGTGGGCGGCCTGCTCACCACACCGGAGGGGGACAACACGGCCGTGCTGCTGATGGCCACCCTGCGGCAGCTGCTGGAACGCCAGGACACCATCACCACCCTCGATCTGCTGCAGGCCCTCCCGCCCAGGCGCCTCAACCTGCGGATCGATGGTCTGCTGGATCTGGCCGGCCAGTGGCGCCAGCAACTGAAGCTCCAGGACGAGGCCATCGCCCAGCTGCGGCGTCTGCCGTTGCCACGCCGCCAATCCCGCACGCTTGTGCTGGGCCGCCAGCGGGTGGGGGTCCCCCTGCGGGTCCAGCTGGCGGTGGCCCATCGCCCCTCCCCCCTCCCCCTGGAGATCTGGCCGGCCCGCCGTGCCAAGGCGGGGCCCTGGCTGCTGCTGATGCCGGGCCTCGGCGGCAGCACCACCCAGCTCAGCTGGTTGGGTGCGGCCCTGGCCGAGCGCGGCTGGCCCGTGGTGGTGATCGAGCACCCCGGCAGCGATGAACGGGCCGTCAAGGCCTCCCTGGCAGGGGAGGGTCCGCCCCCCGGTGCCGAATCCCTGCCCGCCCGGCTGGCGGATCTGCAGGCCGTGCTGGCGGCACGGCGGGATGGGCAGCTCCCGCCCCTGGGCCCCGAGCCGGCCGGGGAGCAGGGGATGGTGCTGATCGGCCACTCCCTCGGCGGCCTGGCCGCGCTCATGGCCGCGGGCATGGTTCCGGAGCGGGGGCTTTCCGAGCGCTGCGACCAGGCCCTCTCGTCCCTGCCGCTGACCAACCTCTCCCGCCTGCTGCAGTGCCAGCTGCCGGACGTGATGGGCGACGGTGCCCGGGCGACCTTCCCGGTGAGCGGCTCCGCGCTCCCGGATGCCATCCCCCTGCGGGGGGTGATCAGCTTCAACGGTTTCGGCAGCCTGCTGTGGCCCAGTCGCGGTCTGGCCGACCTCGAACTGCCGGTGCTGCTGGTGGGCGGCAGTCTGGATCTCGTCACCCCCCCGGTCACCGAGCAGCTGGCCCTGTTCGTCGGCAATCGCCATCCGCGCAGCCGCCTGGTGCTGGTGGAGGGGGGGAGCCACTTCTCCCCCGTGCGGATCGATGGTGACGGGGATGCGCTGTTCCACCTCGGGGACCAGCTGGTGGGGGTCGAACCGCAGCGGGTCCAGGAACTGCTGCTCACCGTCACCATCGAGTTCCTGGAGGGTTGGCAGCATCCGACCCTGCTCTCGCCGCAGCGCCGGGTCCACAACGGTGTCACCGCCTACGTGCTGGACCGGACCCAGGCCCAGCGGTGGTTCTCCACGCTCCCCTGAGCCCGGTCGGGGCCTCAGAAGCGGATGCGGGGATCGAGCAGGGCCACCAGCAGGTCCACGGTCACCGTGACCAGCACCACCAGGGCGGCCACCACCACCACGATCCCCTGCACGAGCGGGTAGTCCCGCTGGCTGATGGCCTCCTGCAGCCGGAAGGCGATGCCCGGCCAGGAGTAGGTGACCTCGATCAGCAGGGCACCGCCGATCAGGGAGGCCACGGTGATCCCCGTGATGGTGAGCACCGGCAGCAGGGCGTTGGGCAGGGCGTGGCGCAGCACCACCCGGGCTTCGCCCAGGCCGCGGCTGCGGGCCGCCTCCACGTAGTCGCTGCTCAGGGCGCGGCGTAGGTTCAGCCGCAGGGCGTTGGCGAAGATGCCGCTGAGCAGCAGACCCAGGGTCCCGGCCGGCAGCACGAGATGGCGCAGGGTGCCGGCCAGGAGCTTCCACTGCCCGGTGGCCAGGCCGCTGCGCAGACTGTCGAGCAGATAGAACCCGCTGCCCTCCGGGGGCAGGAGGGTGGGGGGGAACCGCCCGCCAACGGGCAGCCAGCCGAGCCAGACCGCGAAGATCAGCTGCACCACCATCGCGGCCCAGAAGGGGGGCAGGGCGTAGGTGCCGATGCCGTAGAGGCGTCCCGCCAGATCCAGCTTCCCCTCCGGGCGGGCGATGCCCGAGAAGCCCACGGCCAGACCCACGACGGCGGCCAGCAGCAGGGCGACGCTGCCGAGCTCGAGGCTGGCGGGCAGGGTCTGGCGGATGATTCCGGTGACCGGTTCCTGGTTGGTGAGGGAGGTTCCCAGATCGCCGCGCAGCAGGTCGATCAGGAACTGGCCGTACTGGTGCCAGAGGGGCTGGTCCAGGCCGAGGCGGCTGCGCAGGGCCGCGCGGGCGGCCTCGGGAGCCCGGGTGCCGAGCAGGGCGTCGATCGGATCCCCAGGGGCCAGGCGCAGCAGCAGGAACACCAGGGTGGCGATCAGCCAGAGCATCACCGGGGCCAGCGCCAGGCGGGCGGCCAGGTACTGGAGCAGGGCGTTGCGCCGGCTCATGGCCGTGTCGGCTCCCGCCGCAGCTCCTGCAGCACCGCGCGCCCGGAGCCGTCAAAGCGGGGCTGGCTCACCTGGCGCTGCGACCAGGCGCGGGGCGCCACCAGCCACACCGGCACGTAGGGGTTGGCGGCGGCGGTGAGACGTTGGATCCGCTGCAGCACGGCCCGCCGCTCCTCCCCCCGGCTGGCGGCACCGCGCTGCAGCTCTGCCTGCAGACCGGGGCTGGCCCAGAAGCTGCCGCTGGCGGCGCTGGCCCCTTCCAGGCAGCGGTCGCCCTCCTCCCTGTCGCAGGCGAGCAGGGGCACGAGGTAACTGTCGGCGTCGGGGAAGTCCCCCATCCAGTCGAGCAGGATCAGGGTGAAGGCCCCCTCGCCGAGCTGGCGGTAGGCGGTGGTGGACTCCATCCCGCTCACCTCGAGCTCCACGCAGTCGCCGAGATCTTCCCGCAGCTGGGCCTGCCAGGTGAGGGCGAAGAGGCGATCGCTGGGGATGTTCGAGCGGAAGGTGAGCGGCAGTGCCAATGTCTTGCCCTGGCAGTAGCCGGCCTCCCGGTAGAGGCTCCGGGCCCGCTCGGGGTCGTAGCTGACCCAGGCGGTGGGTTCGGCCCCCGGCAGGCTGGGAGGCACCAGGTCCCGCAGGGGGGGGCGCAGACCCAGGGTCACCCGTTCACTGATGGTGCGGCGATCGAGGCTGTAGGCCACGGCCTGGCGCAGCTTCGGGTCGTCGAGGGGCGGCTGGTCGGTCAGCAGGGTGAGGTAGCTGATCTCCAGGGCGGGCCCACTGCCCTCCCGCAGCAGTCCCTGGCGGGCGCGGCGTCGCAGGTCGGCCTGCTGGTCGATCTCCAGGCTGGTGGAGAGCAGCACGTCCACCTCACCACTGGTGAGGGCTCCGAACAGGGCCGTGGAGTTGCTCAGCGAGACCAGGTCGATGCCGGCGTTGGCGGGCTTCGGCCCCCAGTAGTCCGCGAAGGGCTCGAGCCGTTGCTGCTGGTCGCTGAAAAAGGTGAGCCGGTAGGGGCCGGTGCCCACGAAGCGCTCGTTCAGCAGGCGGCGGCCATGGTCGCGGTAGGCGGTGGGGGAGAGCGGCGTGAGGTTCACGGCACTGAGCAGCTCGGCCAGGGCACCGAAGGGGCGCTTGAGCTGGAGTTCGAGGGTGTGGGGGCCCACGGCCCGCACGCCGCTGACCCGATCGCCCAGGAGGTAGCTGAGCTTGCCGATGGCGAGGAAGCGCTCCAGCGTGAACACCATGGCCGCCGCATCAAAGGGCGTGCCGTCGTGAAAACGCACGCCCCGCCGCAGCTCCACCCGGGCTGTCAGGCCGTCGCCACTGAGTTCGGGCAGGCCGACTGCCAGCCGGGGTTCGATGCTGCCGTCGGGCGCGATGGCGTAGAGGGGATCCCCGATGGCGCTGAGCACCTGCATGGCCCCGAAGGTGTAGGCCCCGGCCGGATCGACGCTGTCGATGCGGTTCCGGCTGGCGACGACCAGCCGGTTGCCGGCCGTCGGACGGGGAAGGCATCCCGTCAGGACCAGCCCGGTGGCCAGGACCAGCCCGGTCGCCAGGGCCAGCCTGGTGGCTTCGGCCAGGAGCCGGGCGCGGCGACCCGGGGCTCGCCGGGGAGGAGTCAGGCGCAGAACCCGGCGCAAGGGATGTCGCTCAGCGGACGGCGACCATTCAAGAGCGGTGGGGTCTGGCGGGCCGGATCTGCTGCAGGGAAATTTCAAAGACCTCGGAGCCCTGGCGGGCGAGGGGCCAGCGCCGCAGCCAGCAGCGGTCGTGGCGATCATCCACGCCGATCACCTGGTAGAGCTGCTCATCCGAGTCCAGGTGAACGCACTCCCCCTGGTTGGGGGTGCTGGTGGGGCTGGTGCTGCTGCAGGTGATGACCGTCATGGTGCGGTTTGGCGGAGGGGGCGGCGTCGCTGACGTTGAGGAGAAGGGCGTGGAGCTGATGGGGAAGGATCTGCCGGAATGGTGCGGCCCGATCAGCGGTAAAAATGTTTGCTGCGTTACAGAACGCGGTCCGGATGCGAAGACGGCGATAAACGCGGTTTCTTAAGGATATCTCCGGATCTTCCTCCACTTTGCCCCCTGGAGCCGCCCCGGCGCCAGGGGTGCGTGATTGGCAGAGCTGATCACCGCGATCAGCCCGGCGGCGGGATCGGCCCGTCGATCACAGCGTACGCAGGCAGGCCGCCACCGACGCCACCTCCGGCAGGACGGCGATGGCGTTCAGGGCCCGGCGGAAGTCGGCCTCGAGGACTTCGTGGGTGATCACCACGATCTCGGCGGCTTCGCTGTCCGCCTCGAACTGCACGATCGACTGGATCGAGACCCCCGCCTGACCGAAGCAGGTGCCGATCTTGCCGATCACTCCGGCCTGATCGGTGGTGCGCAGGCGCACGTAGTTGCGATGGGTGGTGCAGGCCCCATCCACCAGGGCGCACTGGCGCCAGCTGCCGGCGGCCAGCAGCGGATCGACGCCGCCGCCGGGGTGGCCCCCGGTCGCCTGTCGGATGCCGGCGATGTTGAGGATGTCGGCCACCACCGCCGAGGCGGTGGGACCGGCGCCGGCGCCGGGTCCGAAGAACATCACCTCACCCACCGGGTCCGCCTCCACCAGGATGGCGTTGTTGACCCCGTTGACGCCGGCCAGTGGATGGCTCCTGGGCAGCAGGGTGGGATGGACCCGCACATCCAGCAGCTGGAGGCCGCTGGGCGGCTGCTTCGCCGGGACGGCCGGGGCGTCCACCAGCTGGGCGACGGCCAGCAACTTCACCACGAAGCCCAGCTGGGCCGCATAGCTCACATCGCGGGCGTCCAGCCGATCGATGCCCTCGGTGGGAATGGCCTCCCGCGGCACCGGGCCGCCGTAGGCCAGCCCGGCCAGGATGGCGATCTTGTCTGCGGCATCGCCACCTTCCACGTCGGCCGCCGGATCGGCCTCGGCGTAGCCGAGCTTCTGGGCCTCGGCCAGCACCTCGGCGTAGTCGGCCCCTTCCGCCGCCATGCGGCTGAGGATGTAGTTGGTGGTGCCGTTGATGATGCCGCTCACCCGCTGGATGCGGTTGCCGCCGAGCGACTGCTTGAGGGGTTCGATGATCGGGATCCCCCCGCCCACGGCCGCCTCGATCAGCACGTACACGCCGCGGGCCGCCGCCGCCGCCCCGATCTCTTCGCCGTAGCGGGCGATCACCGCCTTGTTCGCGGTGACCACCGATTTGCCGGCGGCGATCGCCCGCAGGATCAGGGAGCGGGCGGGTTCGAGGCCCCCCATCACCTCCACCACGATGTCGATGTCCGGGTCGTCCACCACGGCATTCGGGTCGCTGGTGAGGATCTCCACCGGCAGGGGGACGGCCCGGGGGCGGGTCAGGTCCCGCACGGCCACGCGTCGCAGCTGCAGGGCCGCCACCAGCGGATGGCGCCCGGCGGGGGTGGTCAGGATGCCGGCCACACCGGCTCCCACCGTGCCCATCCCGAGCAAGCCGATGCCGATGGTCATGCTCTGGATTCCCGCACTGCGGGGATCCTAGAAATCAGGCGGCCAGGGCCTTCGCCTGGGCCTGCATCAGCCGCAGGATGTTGAGGAAACCGTTGGCCCGCGAAGGGGTGAGACTGGCCTGCAGGCCGGTCGCGGCGATGAAGCCGGGGTCGATGGTGGCGGCCTGTTCGGGGGAGAGCCCTTCCAGCCCCTCGATCAGCAGGGCCAGCAGGCCCTTGGTGATGGCGGCATCGGAGTCCCCCAGCCAGTGCAGCTTGCCCTCCCGGAGCTGGCCCACGACGTAGACCTGGGAGACGCAGCCCTTCACCTTGAAGGCGTCGTTGCGGAACTCCTCCGGGAGAGGCTCGAGCTTCTTGGCCAGCCAGAGCACGTATTCGTAGCGCCGCCTCGGGTCCGTGGTGCTGGCCAGCCTGGCGACGATGCGATCCAGGGCCGGACTGCCGGTGGGCCCAGGCGTGGAATCGGCCATCTAGCGGCGACGTCGCAGCGCCAGCATGCCGGCGGCTGTGCCGCTCAGGCCGAGCAGCCAGCCGGTCACGCCGGCTGGGTTGCTGAGGGAGCCCTGCACCGCCCGGCTGAGCACCGGGCTGCTCGCCGTGGGCTCGGTGCCCGGGAGCTCCAGATAGTCGCGGTGGCCGGGACCGCGGTCAACCTGCACCTCCCAGGCGGAGCCGGCATCGGCCGGCAGGCGGAAGCGCAGCCTGCCCGTGGCATCGGTGCGCCCCACCTCAATCGGCTCGCCCCCCGGAGGCACCAGGCGCACCACGGCATCGTCCGCGGGTTCCCCACTCCCGAAGCGGCTCTCGAGCAGGAGCTCATCGTTGAGGGCGGTGACCCGATCGAGGCTGCTCTCGATGGCGTGGGCGCGGACCGGCGCAGCCGTGCCGATCACGCCAAGGATCAGGGCGGCCGCCGACAGGGCGGTGCAGGTGAGCGCACCCGCAAGTGTGCGGGCCATGGGCTGCTGGGATTCCATGGACTGCTGGGATTCCGTGGGCTGCACGGTGAGCTGCAGGGACAGGTTAGGGACGGGGAGCGGCCGAGGAGCGGATTCAGGAATCCTTCCAGCGACTTTCGCGCGTCTTGCCGGCCTGCACCATCCGCACCATCGAGCTCACCATCATCGAGAGCGCGTCATGGACGTCGCCGCGGCCCGCCAGTTCCGACGCCAGCACGCGATCGGCGGCGCAGGGGGCCGCGCTGGGGCTGGAGACAGGGCTGGACAGGGAGCCGGGTACGGACAGGTTCACAGGCCAGCGCTGGAGCATTCCAGGGATCTTCGCAAATTCCACGGCCTGGCCAGGGGCGGCACCAGGGTTTGTCAAGGTTCGTCGCGGAGCGCGCCGCGGCCCGCCTCCCCAGAGGAACCCGCGCCGACCAGGCCCAGGCCCTGCTCGCTGATCCAGCCATCGAACGGCACGTCCCAGGCTTCGCGCGGCAGCCGCGGCGTGAGACAGCCGGCCGGCAGCACGGCCAGGGCGGGGACCCGACGCCAGCTGAGCTGGCCGCGCAGGCGGTCGTACCAGCCGCCGCCGTAGCCCAGCCGCACACCCTGCGCATCCATGGCCAGGGCGGGCACCAGCAGCAGCTGCAGGGCACTCGCCGCCAGGTTGCCGGCGGCTGGGGGCGGCGCCGGGATGCCGCAGGCGTCGCGCTCGAGGGGCTCGCCCGGCTGCCAGGGCCGGTACAGGAGCCGGCCATCGTCGATGGCCGGCAGGGCGAGGCGGACCGGCCCGAAGCCGGGCGCGGCCAGGGTTTCCCGTAGGTCGATCTCCCCCTCGAGGGGCCAGTAGATGCCCAGCCGACCCTCACCCCGCAGCAGGCCGGGCAGCAGCCGTTGCACCTGGGCGATCACCGCGCCCTCCGCATGGCTGAGCAGCCGGCGGCGCCGGGCCCGGAAGTGACGTCGCAGGTCCGCCTTCCGGGCTGCGTCCAGGCCCCCCTCCCTGCCCATGCCGTCAGCGCTGGAACCAGCCGGTGAGGGCGGCTGCCAGGGCGTCGGCGGCATCGTCCGGGCGCGGGGGCACTTCGAGTTCCAGTTCCCGCATCACCGCCTCCAGCACCTCGGGCTTGTCGGCATGGCCGTTGCCGGTGAGGGCCTGCTTGATCTGCATGGGGGGGATCTCCACGATCGGGATCCGGAACCGGGCCAGGGTCATGATGATCACCCCGCGGGCCTGCACCACCGCGATCGTGGTGCTGGAGCGGTAGAAGAAGAACTTCTCCACCACCGCCAGATCGGGGCGCCAGGTGCGCACCAGCACCCGCAGATCGCTGGCGATCTCCACCATGCGCTCACCCTCCCCCCGCCCGGCGTCGGTGCGGAGGATGCCGCAGTCGAGCAGGCGCTGGCTCGGCAGCCCAGCCTGGCCAGGCGGGGCTGCCTCGATCACCCCGTAGCCGACCCGGGCGAGACCGGGATCGATGCCCAGGATGCGCACGGGTACGCCGCGGCCTCAGGCGGCCAGGGCCAGTTCGAACTGGCTCCGGTCGCCGGAGTCGGCCCGATCGAACACCTTGCAGAACACCTTCACGACGCGGTCGCCCGAGTCGATCTGCTCGAGGGGGTCCTTGCGCAGGCGGTGGCGGAGGCAGCAGGCGGCCACGCGGGCCACGTCGTCTTCACTGACCTCGGTGCGTCCCTCGAAGGCCGCCAGGGCCCGGGCGGCCCGGTTGGTCACGATGTCGCCGCGCAGGCCATCGACATCGAGCTCGCCGCAGATGGCGGAGATGCGCAGCCGGAGGTCATCGTCGATCTGCACCTGGCCGAGGCGGTTCTGGGCCTCCACCACCCGGGCCTGCAGGCCATCCTGGGTCGCCTGCACGGCGGTGTTGAAGCCGTCGGGGTCGTTGTCGAAGGCGGTGCGCTGGTCCACCACCTGCACCCGCAGCTCCGGATCGCGCACGGTGCGCACCTCCACGCTCATGCCGAAGCGATCCAGCAGCTGGGGACGGAGTTCGCCCTCCTCGGGGTTGCCGGAGCCGATCAGCACGAAGCGCGCCGGGTGGCGCACGCTCACACCCTCCCGTTCCACGGTGTTCCAGCCGGAGGCGGCCGAGTCGAGCAGCACATCCACTAGGTGGTCGTCGAGCAGGTTCACCTCATCGACGTAGAGCAGGCCCCGATTGGCCTTGGCCAGCAGGCCTGGCTCGAAGGCCCGCACCCCCTCGCTGAGGGCCTTCTCGATGTCGATGGTGCCGCAGAGGCGATCCTCGGTGGCACCCAGGGGGAGGTCCACCATCGGCACCTGGCGCTTCTCGGTGGGCAGCTGCTCGCCGTGCTCCAGCCGCTGACGCACCTCGGCGCTCTGCAGATCGGGATCGTCGGGAGAGCTGTTGTAGGGATCGCCGGCCACGACGTCGATGTCGGGCAGCAGATCGGCCAGGGCCCGGATCGTGGTGCTCTTGCCCGTGCCCCTGTCCCCCATGATCATCACCCCGCCGATGCGGGGGTCGATCACGTTCAGCAGCAGGGCCAGTTTCATCTCCTCCTGACCCACGATGGCGGTGAAGGGGAAGACCCGGCGCTTGCGGGCTTGCGTCACGGTTGGCTGCTGGCTGGGGTCGGTGGGGATTGTTTCACAGGCAACAGGCTGAGCACCTGGGGTGGCGTGGCATCGGCCGGGTAGATCAGCCGCACCCGCAGCTGGCGCTGGGCCCCCGGGGCCAGGGTCACCGTGCCGAGGGCCGGACCGGGCTCCCCGGCCCGCTGCACCAGATGGAAGCGGCGGCGGCGGCTGGGTCGGCCGGCGGGGCCGTCCAGGCCGCTCACCTCGATCGGGCCGCGGAACATCACGGCCCGGGCCGGGGTGGCGTTGAAGCGCAGGCCGCCGGCCTGCTGGTCGGTCTTGAGCGGGGATTCCAGGGCCAGCTGCAGAGCCACCGGCTGCGGGCCGTCGTTCCGCAGCGGGATCGTGAGGTCGTACTCGACGCCGTAATTGCCGTGGGCCGCCCAGGCGGTGCCGGGGTAGAAGGCCTGGAGTTCGGCGGTCTGCACCTGGCCGGTGCCGAGGCTGCCCCGTTCCAGGGAGGCGATCGGCCACGAGATCGGTGCCCGGCCCGCGCTCAGCCACGGCTTGCCCGGATCGGTGATCGTGCCCTTCCAGGTGCTGCCGATCTGCACCCCGCTGACGCGGGAATAGATGATCCGGCCGCTGGCACCGCGGGGGGTCGGCTGGTGTTCCTTGGGGCTGAGGTCCCCATCCAGCAGGCGGGGCCAGGTGTCGGGCGGCGGGGGCGCATCGTCCGCTCCGAAGGCGGCGAGGGTGGCCAGGCTGACCGGCCCGCTGCTGACCAGCCGCAGTTGCAGGTTGCGGCCGTTGAGCAGGGGATCGAGACCGCGCACCGGCAGGGGCAGCACCAGCAGGGTGGTGGCACTGCCGGCCGGCAGCGTCCACTGCTGGGGGATCTCACGGCTCGGCGTCCTGGCCAGCAGTTCGGTGGCCACCCGGCTGCCCGGGCCGGCGTAGGCCGGCGTGGTGGTCTCCGCCAGCAGGGGCGGCAGGGGCAGGAAGGGTGCGCCGGCCATGGCCGGGTCCAGGGACTGGGACAGCGCCGTGGACCCGCCGAGCAGTTTGAGGGTCACCGGCTGGTTCCCCCGCGGCTGCGCCACCACCGCCAGCCAGAGGGTGGAGTCGAGGGTCTCCGGCTTGCCGGCGTAGACGTGGTGGCTGAACAGGTCGAAGCGTCCGCTGAGCGGCACGTCCAGGTGGGCGGCCGGCACCGGCCGTCCCTGGCCGGGGAAGGTGGAGAGCAGGATCCCCGGCCCGGTGATCAGTTCCGGGTTGTTGTCGTTCACGACCAGCAGCCGGTCGAGTCCCCCCGGCAGGGGGGCCACGGTCTGGGACCGCAGCACGGGCGCGGGGGAGGAGGGGGCGGGCTGCCCCCAGGCCGGCGCCAGGAGCAGCAGCGATCCCGTCGCGGCGAGCAGGGGCTTGAGGCGGGGGGTCATGGGCGGCCTACCAGGGTTTTGGCGACTTCGGCCGCCATGGCGCGGATGAGGTCGGTGGAGCGGGGGTCGTTGAACGGACCCTTGACCATGAAGGCCGCCACGGCCCGCTGGCCGTTGGGCAGCTGGATCAGGGCGGCATCGGCATAGGCGATGCCGATGTCACCGGTCTTGTTGTAGACGGTGATCCCGTAACTCAGCAGCTCGCTGTCGGGATCGGCCGCGTCCTTGCCCAGCCCCTGCAGCATCCCCAGGGGGATCAGGGTGTTGGTGCGGGAGGTGCCCATGATTTCCCGGAACAGGTCCCGGGCGCGGGGGCTCAGTTTCTCGCCCGTGTCCACCAGGGCGATGGAGCGGGCCAGATCCCGGGAGCTGGTCGTGTTGGTGCCTTCGAGGTCCGGCAGCCAGTTGTTGACCACCGTGGCCTGGAGTCCCAGGGTCTGGAAGTGGGCATTGAGCTTGGTCTTGCCCCCCAGGCGTTTGATCAGCAGGTTGGTGGCGCTGTTGTCGCTGACCCGGATCATCTCGGTGGCGGCCTCGAAGAAGGGGAACCGGGTCCCGATCGGTTTGTTCGCCATCCAGCCGGCGCCGCCGCCCACCACCTCCTTGGTGAGGGGCAGGGGCTCGTTCCAGCGGAGCCTGGCGGAGTCGAGGTCTTCCAGGCCGGCGAGCAGGATCGGGGTCTTGATGGAGCTCGCTGCCGGCAGGGGCAGATCGGGCTGCAGCTGGGCATAGCGCCCGTCATCGAGCACGAGCATGAAGCCGCTGACCTTGAGGTCCTTCTGGGCGGCGGCCAGGCGAGCCCAGCTCTGGCTGAGGGCCGGGAGTTCCTTGCGGGGCTCGAATCGACCCAGATCCAGGGTCTTGGCCGGGAGGGAGGCCGCCCCATCCGGCCTGGGGGCATTGAGGGTGCTCTTGGCCAGCTGCGGGGCCAGCAGCTTGAGCCCCGTGCCCACCAGGACCCCCATCCCCACCCCCATCACGGTGAGGCGGAGCAGGAGCCGCAGCGGCTGGCCCCAGCCGGCCCGGGGAGTCTGTGGTGGTCGGCCAGCGGTCAAGGCAGGTGGGGGTGTCGGCGCACCGACGCTAAGAGGGGTCGGGGCCGCTGCCGCCTTCGGGGTTGGCGCCCCGACGGCTGGCCCAGCGGAGCTGGCGCACCATGCCCCGCAACAGCGCCACCTCCTCGCCGCTGACCTGGCCGCGCTGCAGCAGCCGGCGGACCTTGGCCATCCGGGCCTCGGCGGTGTGGGGGTAGAGGAAGCCCGCCTCCAGCAGCAGGGCCTCGGCATCGGCCAGCAGGGCCTCGAGCGGACCGCGACGGCTGGGTTCAGGCGACTCCGGCGTGGGCCCTGCCCCAGCGACCGGCCCCAGACCATGCCAGGCGTGGAGCACCACCGCCACGGCATGGGAGAGGTTCAGCGAGCGGTAACTCCCGGCGGTCTGCAGGGCCAGCAGGCGGCCGGCCTGGAGCAGCTCGCCGTTGCTCAGCCCCCGGTCCTCCCGGCCGAAGACCAGCGCCACGGGGCTGTCCTCCCGGGACGCCGCCAGCCAGGCCAGCGCCTGATCGGCAGGCAGCAGCGGCAGGGGCTCGCCATCCCGGCGGCCGCTGGTGGCCACGACCCTCTGGCAGTCAGCCAGCGCCGCGGCCAGGTCGGGAAACAGGCGCGCCGTTTCGAGCATGTTCCGGCCGTGCACGGCCATCCGGCAGGCCTCCTCCCCCAGATGGTCACAGCGGGGGGCCACCAGGCGCAGCTGCTGCACCGCGAAGTTGGCGCAGAGGCGGGCGACGCTGCCGACATTGAGCGGGCCGGCCGGCTCGACCAGCACCACCACCAGGGCGCCGCTCACACCAGGCCGTTCAGGTAGGCCAGCAGGTCAGCCATCGCCTGGGGCTCCGGCTGGAAACGGGGCATGGGAGGGGTGCGGCCGCTCACCACCTGCTGGATCAGCTGGCGCTGGTTCCTGCGCTGGGACACCCCGTGCAGGTCGGGCCCGACCAGGCCCTGGGCCGCGATCCCGTGGCAGCCGGCGCAGTTGAGCCGGAACAGACGCGCCCCGTGCTCCACCGAACCGCTGAGCTCCAGGGTGCGGCGCGTGTAGGGATCAGTCCGGGCGGCCGGCAGGACCAGGATCACCACCACGATGCAGGCCGCGGCGGCCGCCAGCACCAGGGCGGCGACCAGGCCTCGGGGGATGGCGGGCTGGGCGATCTGGCCGTTCATCTCGGCGCTCACAGGGCAGCGGTCACAGGGGAAGGTTCACAGGAGACCAGGATCCAGGATCACAGAGGGAGAGGCTGGGCTGCGGATGCGGCGCTGGGCATGGAAGAATTGTGCCCTGATCGACGTCCGGCGCCTCCCATGATCGAACCCCTGCTCTGCGGCATCGTGCTCGGTCTGATTCCCGTCACGCTGGTGGGGCTGTTCGTGGCGGCCTGGAACCAGTATCGGCGCGGCAGCGTGCTCGACGCCTGAGGCGCTCAGTCCTCCCCAGGGCTGGTCCCCGACGGGGCCGCCGTGAGCAGGACCAGGCTCGAGCTGCCGTAACGGCGGCGATCCACGGCCTGCCAGCCCGCCGGCACCGGGGGAGGGGTCCTGCTGGCACACTCCCACAGCAGCAGGCCACCGGGCCTCAGCCAGCCACCGGCCAGCAGGGCGTCGGCGATCGTTCCGTACAGCCCGGCGGCATAGGGCGGGTCGGCGTAGGCAATGTCGAACCCTTCCCCGCTGCAGCCCCGCCGCAACCAGCGGACCACTTCGCCGCAGTGGAGCTCGGCGTGCCCCGGCTGGCCCAGCCCCCGCTCCACCATCGCCAGGTTGGCCCGGGCCACGGCGGCGATGCGGCGATCCTGTTCAATCGCCACCACCCGACCGGCGCCCCGCTGCAACGCCTCACAGGCCATCACCCCGCTGCCGCTGCAGAGGTCCAGCCAGCGACAGCCGGGAAGCCTGTCCGCCAGGAGGTTCATCACCGCCAGCCGCACCCGCGAGGCGGTGGGGCGAGCCCGCTCACCCGGTGGACTCTGCAGTCGGCGGCCTCCACTCAGCCGCAGGGTCACGCGCCGGGCTCCTGCCGCTGATCCAGCCAGTGCAGCCAGCGCTGCAGCAGGGCCTGGCCGGCCGCTCCGGACTTCTCGGGGTGGAACTGGCAGGCGCCGATCTCCCCCTGCCAGACAGCTGCCGTGATGGCCTGGCCCGCGAAGTCCACCCGGGCGGTGGTGCAGGCCGGATCGGTGGGATCGGCCGCATAGGAATGGACGAAATAGACCCAGGCTTCGGGAGATCCCGCCGGCAGCAGGGGGCTCGGGGTGGCGGGCAGCAGCGGCTCCCAGCCCATGTGGGGAATGGGATGGCCCGGCGTGCGCGGCAGGGCCCGGACGCGGCCGGCGAGCAGTCCCAGGCCCCTGGCCACGCCCTCATCGCTCGCTTCGAACAACAGCTGCAGCCCCAGGCAGATCCCCAGCAGGGGCCGGCCGGCGTCGCACCAGGAGCGGGTCGCGTCGGCCAGGCCGCTGCTCTCCAGCCGCGCCATGGCGGGGTCGAAGGCACCCACGCCGGGAAGCACCAGGGCCTCGCACGGCTCCATCGCCGCCGCGTCATGGACGGGGATCACCGTGGCCTGGAGCCGCTCGAAGGCCCGCTGCACCGAGTGCAGGTTGCCCATGCCGTAATCGATCAGGCCGATGCGCTTCATGTCCTGGCGGGTGGGGTCAGACCACGGTGGCGGAGCTGCCGCTGCGCTGGCCGCTCGACTCCAGGGCTTCGCAGTGCGGCAGCTCCAGTCGGTTGAGCCGGTCGATCAGCTGGTAGAGCCGTCCCATCCGCCGCTTGTCGAAGTGAAAGCGCAGGCAGGGACGCAGGAAGCCGTTCTCATCACTGGTCTCGGCCGCCTGGATCGCCCCCTCGTCAACCAGATCGTCAAACTCCCGGTTCAGCTGGTCGAGGGCCTCGGGCGGGATCGGCAGGTTGAGCATCAGTTCGACCCGATCGCTCTGCAGTTCCGCGGCATGGAAGACCCGGTAGAAGCGGCGGATCTGGGCCATGGCCTCCCGGGCGCTGTGGGTGAGGAACAGCAGGGAACTGTCCTCGGGGGAGACGAGGCCCCGCTCCCGCATGACGGTGAGACTCTTCTCCTCCCAGCCCAGCCAGAAGGGATCGCCCTCCGGGGCCAGCAGCACCAGCGGCATGGGCGGGGTGCGGCCGGTCTGAATCAGGGTGAGGGATTCGTAGAGCTCATCGAGGGTGCCGAAGCCGCCGGGCAGCACCACGAGCGCGTCGCTTTCCCGCAGAAAGAAGAGCTTGCGGGTGAAGAAGTAGCGAAAGTGCAGCAGTCTCCCCTCGCAGCTGCTGACAATCGGGTTCGGATGCTGCTCGAAGGGGAGATCGACGTTCAGGCCGATGCTGTTCTCGCAGCCGGCTCCCCGGTTGGCGGCCTCCATGATGCCCGCACCGGCGCCGGTGATCACCTCGAAGCCGGCGGCGACGGCTTCCCGGGCCAGTTCTTCGGCCAGAAGGTAACTGGGGTCGGTGCTGACGGTCCTGGCCGAGCCGAACACCGTGACCTTGCGGATGTCCCGCCGGGGCCGAAACACCCCGAGGGCCTCGCTGATGTCCGCGAGGGTGCCACTGACGATGCGCCAGGCCTCGGGTTCCTGCTCGCTGCGGCAGATCTCCAGCAGGGAGACGAGGGCTCGGTCGATCACCCGCCGTTGGGGGTGACCGACGAGCACCTCGGCGAGGGCCTGAACCGGACTCACGCCGCCCCCCCGGCTGGACGGCTGGCTGATGGCCGCTGGGCGGCCGTTCAGGGGAAGGGGCTCGGCGATGGAAGGCTCAGAGGTATTTGGTGATGGTGCCGGAGAGGGTGGTCTTGGGAACGGCTCCGACCACCGTGTCGACCTTCTGGCCGCCCTTGAACACCATCAGGGTGGGGATGCTGCGGATGCCGTACTGGCTGGCGACGTTGGGATTTTCGTCGGTGTTCAGCTTGAAGACCTTGATCTGGCCTTCGAACTCCTTGGCGATCTCGTCCACAATGGGGGCCACCATCCGGCAGGGGCCGCACCAGGGAGCCCAGAAATCAACCAGCACGGGCACGTCACTCTTGAGCACGTCTTGCTCGAAGGAGGCGTCGGTGACAGCGGCAGCGCTGGACATCCTTGTGGTGATCGGGGTTGTGGCAATCTAGCAAGGGTGCTCCGCCCTCCTCTCGGCAGACCAGCCAAGCGTTGCAGGGCGTTAAAGACAGAAGGCCCGGACGTGCCGGGCCGGAGGGTGTGAGGAGTGTGTGAGCCGTGAAGCCCCCACGGTTTCAATGTAGGGCTTACTTGGTAGGACTTACTTGCCCATGCCCAGTTGCTGGGCTTTCTGGTACACCTTGCCCTCGGTGAGCAGCGAGGGGGCCACGATGACCTCCACCTGCTGCATCTCCCTGAGGTTGCGGGCCCCCAGCGTGCCCATCGAGGTGCGGATGCAGCCGAGCAGGTTCTGGGTGCCGTCGTCGAGGCTGGCCGGGCCGCGCAGGATCTTCTCCAGGCTGCCGGTGGTGCCCACCTTGATGCGGGTGCCGCGGGGGAGCACCGGACTCGGGGTGGCCATGCCCCAGTGGAAGCCCCGGCCCGGGGCCTCGGCGGCCCTGGCGATCGGCGAGCCGATCATCACGGCGTCGGCGCCGCAGGCCAGGCATTTGCAGATGTCGCCACCGGTGACGATCCCACCGTCGGCGATCACCGGCACGTAGGTGCCGCTCTCGCGGGCATGGTCATCCCGGGCGGCGGCGCAGTCGGCCACCGCGGTGGCCTGGGGGATGCCGATGCCGAGGACGCCCCGGCTGGTGCAGGCGGCACCCGGGCCGATGCCCACCATCACGCCGGCGGCACCCGCCCGCATCAGCTTGAGGGCCACCTCGTAGGTGACGCAGTTGCCGATCACCACGGGAACGCCGAAATCCCGGCAGAGGGCCTCGAGGTCCAGGGTCTCCTGCCCTTCCGGCCCGATGTGCTCCGTGCTCACCACGGTGGCCTGCACGAAGAAGAGGTCGGCACCCGCTTCGGCGATCGCGCGCCCGAACCGGATGGCCGCCACCGGGGTGGCGCTCACCGCGGCAATGCCGCCCTGCTCCTTGATCTGGGCGATCCGCTTGCGGATCAGGTCTTCCCGCACCGGCTGGCTGTAGAGCTCCTGCATCAGCGGCACGAACTCTTCCTTGCCGACCGCGGCGATGCGATCCAGCACCGGGTTGGGATCGTCGTAGCGGCACTGGACACCCTCGAGGTTCAGCACCCCGAGCGCGCCCTGCCGGGTGAGCTCGACGCACATCCCGACATCCACCACCCCGTCCATGGCGCTGGCGATGATCGGGATCTCGCGGGTCACACCGCCGAGGCTCCAGGTGCTGTCGGTGACGGAGGGGTCAACCGTGCGGCCGCCGGGCACCAGGGCAATCTCGTCGATCCCGTAGGCGCGACGAACGTTGCGGGAGCGGCCGAGCTGGATGTCCACCGGAAACAGACGTATTCGGGCCAAGCTATCAACCGGTGCGACGCTCAACCGCGGCCCAGGAAGGCCTGCCAGCGGCGGTTCAGATCGTCGAGGATCTGCTGGCGCTCGCTGCTGCGCAGCAGCCGGGGCAGGCCATGGCGCAGCAGCCAGATGATGCCGATCAGCTCCAGCAGCCGGGGCACCAGGGGGAGTCCGTCGAGGGCGGCCAGCAGGGATGCGTAGATGCGCAGGACCAGCACGACCGCCACGACCGCCAGCAGGGCGGTGAGGGGGGTGCGGGCCTGCTGCCAGGTCTCCTGCAGCCGGCCGCTGGCCAGCCAGTCGCGCACCTTGCCGGTGAGGAGGTCCCATTCGCCCCCTTCGCCGTCGCCGGGCGGAGGCGTCGCCCCTTCCCGCGGCGGAACGGTGACCGTGGCGGCCACGCCGGGGACCTCAGCGGGGGGCTGCTCGGCTGGGGCCGCGGCCGGGGCTGCGGCGGGGGCTGCGGCGGTGGGCTCGGGCGTGGAGGGCTCCGGCTCAGGGGTCGCCCGCTCGGGGGACGCCAGCTGGACGGGTTGCGGCTCCGCGCTGGACGCGCCGACGGGATCCTGGGGGGCGGCCTCCTCCTGGCCGCTCAGGTTCGGCTGGCCGTCCGCTGGTCGGCCGTCCACGGGCGGCTTCTCCTCCGGAAGGCTGGCTTCGGGACGGCTGTCGGCGGCAAGGTTGTCGTCGGCCATGGCGCAGTGGACCCGGGGCAGGGGGGTGGCTGGCCGGGAGCTTAAGCGTGATTCCCGGGACCCTCAGGGATCGAGGGGAACCAGTGCGGGGCGTCCACCCAGCGGCAGGCCGGGCAGGCGCAACGGGAAGGTGCCGGAGCTCAGGCGCTGCACCAGGTCCTCGGCGACCTCCTGCGCCAGGCGAGGGCTGTGGGCCGGCGCACAGCGCAGGGAACGCCCGCCGACCGTCAGGTCGCCGTGCAGCAGATCGGCATAGGAGGCCGTTCCCAGGGACGGCTTGACCCGTCGCGGGATCGCCAGGTCGAGCACCGGCGCTTCCAGCTGCTCCGGGCCGGCGGCGGCCTGACGGGCCACCGTGGGGTCGAGCAGGGGCACCGGGGCGGCGATCGCCACGAGCAGGGCATGGCCATGCCCCTCGAAGAAACAGGGCCGCAGCCAGCGACCATCCAGGCCATGCAGGTCCACGGCCACGGCCGCCACGGCTCCGGGGGTGCGGGCATGACCGCTGGGCTGTCGCCTGGGCTCGGGTTGATGGCCGCTGCCGCTGCCGATCACCCAGCCGATGGCTCCGCCCACCAGCACCGGCGAGCCTGGACCGAGCAGGTGCAGGCCGGGCATGGTGAGGCCGATGCTGCCGGGGCCTCCGCAGCTGTAGAGGGCCGTGGTGAAGGGGCCCAGCAGCGGGCCGAGCGGGCTGTGGCAAAGCTCCGGCGCGCTGCTCACCGCCACGATCCCGTTCTCGCCGATGGCGCGATGGAGCAGCAGACGACCCGCTGCGATGCGCTCCAGGCTGAGGTCGGTGTGCAACTCCCGCCGCGGATGCAGCGGGGTGGCTTCCCCGCCGGCGGCCAGGGGCACGCTCCTGCCGGCGAGGAGGGCACCGAGCAGCCGGGCTCCGCTGGGCCCCTCCCGCTCGGTCGCGGCGCCGCCGATCGGCAGCACCAGCTCGCCGCTGCCGCCGCTGGCCAGCCCGTTCACCCCCCCCAGCTGCACAGTCCGCAGCCGGATCGGTGGGTCGCAGGGGCCCAGGGAGAGCTGCAGGCTGGCCTGGTCCGTGAAGCCCGCATCCGCCGCCACCACCACATCGGTGGCGGCATAGGCCGCGGCCAGGCCCTCCCGCGCCACGAGGGCCCGGTAGTGGGCCGCCGTGAGCACCCGCAGTTCACCCCGCTCCTGGCGTTGGCGCAGCCCGGCTTCGCTGCGGGGAGGTGGCGTCATCGGCGCGGCGGCGGATCGGAACCGCGTGCGGAGCTGTCGATAGAATGACCCGGTTGAAGGTTGTCCTGCATGGCGGATCCCACCGGACCGAACAATCCCGGTGATTCCGGCGCCGGTGATTCCGGTTCGAACGGCGATTCACGGATCATCCAGACCGACCTTCGCAACGAGATGTCGCGCTCCTATCTGGAGTATGCGATGAGCGTGATCGTGGGACGGGCGCTGCCCGATGCCCGCGATGGACTCAAGCCCGTGCATCGCCGCATCCTCTATGCGATGTATGAGCTGGGGCTCACCAGTGATCGCCCCTACCGCAAGTGCGCCCGCGTCGTGGGTGAAGTCCTCGGTAAGTACCACCCCCACGGTGACACCGCGGTCTATGACGCGTTGGTGCGCATGGCGCAGGACTTCAACATGCGCCTTCCCCTGGTGGATGGGCATGGCAACTTCGGATCGGTCGATGGCGATCCGCCGGCCGCCATGCGTTACACCGAGTCGCGCCTCCAGGCGCTGACCACGGATGCCCTGCTGGAGGACATCGAAGCCGAGACGGTCGACTTCGCGGACAACTTCGACGGATCCCAGCAGGAACCCACGGTGATGCCCGCCCGCATCCCCCAGCTGCTGCTGAACGGGTCCACGGGGATTGCCGTCGGGATGGCGACCAACATCCCGCCCCACAACCTCACCGAACTGATCGATGGCCTGCTGGCCCTGATTGAAGATCCCGATCTGGATGATCAACGCCTGCTGGCGATCATCCCCGGCCCGGACTTCCCCACCGGCGGTCAGATCCTGGGTCGCCGCGGCATCCGGGAGACCTACAGCACCGGCCGCGGCTCGGTCACCATGCGTGGTGTGGCCTCGGTGGAGACGATCGAGGCCAAGGGCCGGCCTGACCGGGATGCGGTGATCATCACGGAACTGCCCTTCCAGACCAACAAGGCCTCGCTGATCGAACGGATCGCCGAGCTCGTCAATGACAAGAAGCTTGAGGGGATCGCCGACATCCGGGATGAGTCCGACCGCGATGGCATGCGGATCGTGATCGAGCTTAGGCGGGATGCCTATCCCCAGGTCGTTCTCAACAACCTGTTCAAGCTCACCCCCCTGCAGAACAACTTCAGCGCCTACATGCTGGCCCTGGTCAAGGGCGAGCCGGTGCTGCTCACCCTGCGCAAGATGCTGGAGGTGTTTCTCGACTTCCGGGTCGAGACGATCGAGCGCCGCACCCGCTATCTGCTGCGCAAGGCCGAGGAGCGCGACCACATCCTGCTCGGCCTGCTGATCGCGCTCGAGAGTCTGGATGCGATCATCGCCCTGATCCGGGCCGCCGCCGACACCGCCACCGCCCGCACCGAACTGATCGCCCAGTTCGGCCTCACCGACATCCAGGCTGACGCCATCCTGCAGATGCAGTTGCGGCGGCTCACGGCCCTGGAGGCCGACAAGATCCGGCTGGAACACGAGGATCTGCTGGCCAAGATCACCGATTACAAGGACATCCTGGCGCGGCGGGAGCGGGTGTTCGGGATCATCACCGAGGAGCTGGTGGCGATCCGGACCCGCTACGACTCGCCGAGGCGCACGGAGATCCTCGATCTCGAGGGCGGGCTGGAAGACATCGACCTGATCGCCAACGAGCGATCCGTCGTGCTGCTCACCGAAACCGGCTATCTCAAGCGCATGCCCGTGAGCGAGTTCGAGGCCACCAGCCGCGGCACCCGGGGCAAGGCCGGCACCCGCAGCCAGGGGGAGGAGGCCGTGCGGCTGTTCATCAGCTGCAACGACCACGACAACCTGTTGCTGTTCAGTGATCGTGGCGTGGTCTATGCGGTGCCGGCCTACCGGGTGCCGATCTGCAGCCGCGCCGCCAAGGGCACGCCGATCGTGCAGCTGCTGCCGATCCCCCGGGAGGAGCAGATCACCTCGCTCCAGGCCGTGACTGCGTTCACCGAGGATGCGGTGCTGGTGATGCTCACCAGCGGCGGCTACATCAAGCGCACCCGGCTCTCGGCCTTCGCCAACATCCGCTCCAACGGGCTGATCGCCATTTCCCTGGAGGAAGGTGACGATCTCCGCTGGGTTCGCCTGGCCCAGCCTGGCGACAGTGTGCTGATCGGCTCCCTCAAGGGGATGACGATTCACTTCCGCCTCAGTGATGAGGAGTTGCGCCCCCTGGGCCGCACCGCCCGGGGTGTGCGCGCCATGAACCTTCGCCCGGGGGATCAGCTCGTGAGCATGGATGTGCTCTCGGCCGACCTGGCGGATCGGGTGGCGAACAGCCAGCTCGCGGCCGAGGTCTCGGCCCTCGAGGAGGAGGAGGCCAGCGCCGAGGCAGGCGAGGGCACCGAAGCCGGCGACGGGGAGGAGGTGACCCCCAGCGAGGGGCCCTGGGTGCTGGTGGCCAGTGCCAGCGGTCTGGGCAAGCGGGTGCCCGTTGATCAGTTCCGTCTCCAGAAGCGGGCCGGCATGGGGCTGCGGGCGATCAAGTTCCGCCGCGAGGGGGATGTGCTCGTGGGCCTCAAGGTGCTGGGGGCGGGCGAGGAACTGCTGCTCGTGAGCGAGAAGGGCGTCATCGTGCGCACCCAGGCGGATGCGATCCCCCAGCAATCCAGAGCGGCCACCGGGGTGCGCCTGCAGCGCCTCGATGCCGGGGATCGGCTGGTGGAGGTCGTGCTGGTTCCGCCGGCGCCACCGGAGGAGGAGGAGGCCGACGAACTCAGTGGGGCGGAATCGGCGCCCACGGCATCCACCGAGTCCGCCTGATGCTGCGGAGCAGAGGTGAGGTGGGCCGGGCCCTGAACCCCGCCGCCCGGCCTGCATGCCGGCATCGATGAGCGACGTGCTGGTGATCGGGGCGGGCCCGGCCGCCCTGGCGATCACGGCGGCGCTCGGCGCCGAAGGGCTGGCGGTGACCGTGCTGTCGCTGGGGGATCCCGCGGCTCCCTGGCCCAACACCTATGGCATCTGGGGCGATGAGGTGGACGCCCTCGGTCTGGGGCATCTGCTGGAGCACCGCTGGAAGGACACCGTCAGCTACTTCGGTGCGGGCGATGCCGATCCCGCCGCGCCGGCCAACCGGCCGACGGTCCACGGCCGCGACTACGGCCTGTTCGACAAGCACGGGCTGCAGGCCCACTGGCTGGCCCAGGCCGAAGCCGCCGGGGTCGCCTGGGTGCGGGGGCGGGCGACGGCGATCGGGTTCGACGGCCCGGCCGGGGCGGCCAGCCCCGGCGGCAGCTGCGCGGTGACCAGCGCCGATGGCCGTGTGCTGCAGGCGCGCCTGGTGATCGATGCCAGTGGCCACGAGGCCGCGTTCATCCGCCGCCCCGACCGCGGGCCGGTGGCCGGACAGGCGGCCTACGGCGTGGTGGGTCGCTTCAGTGACCCGCCGGTGGGCCCCCGGCAGTTCGTGCTGATGGATTACCGCAGCGATCATCTGACGCCTGAGCAGCGGCTGGAGCCCCCGTCCTTTCTGTATGCCATGGATCTGGGGGAGGGCTGCTTCTTTGTGGAGGAGACCTCGCTGGCGCTGGCGCCCCCCCTGCCCTTCGAGACCCTCAAGGCACGGCTCGCGCAACGGCTGACCCACCGCGGCATCACGATCACGGCGGTGGAGCACGAGGAATGGTGCCTCTTTCCGATGAACCTGGCGCTGCCTGATCTGGATCAGCCCGTGCTGGCCTTCGGTGGCTCGGCGTCCATGGTCCATCCGGCCTCGGGCTACCTGGTGGGCTCCCTGCTGCGGCGGGCACCCGGCCTGGCCCGGGCTGTGGCGGCAGCCCTGGCCGATCCCCACGCGTCACCGGCCGCGCTGGCGGCCGCCGGATGGCACGCGCTCTGGCCCCTGGAGCTGCGGCGCAAGCAGGCCCTCTACCAGTTCGGCCTGGAGAAGCTGATGCGCTTCGAGGCACCCCAGCTGCGGGCCTTCTTTGCGAGTTTCTTTGCCCTGCCGGCCGAGCAGTGGTACGGCTTCCTGTCCAACACCCTCACCCTGCCCGCCCTGCTGGCGGCGATGGTGCGCCTGTTCGCCACGGCCCCCGCCGGGGTGCGCTGGGGCCTGATGGGCATGCAGGGGCGGGAGCTGGGGATGCTCGCCCGGCTGTGGCGTCCCTGAGCCAGCGCCGCTGAACCCCCTGAAGCCGGTGAGGCCGAGGCTGGTGAACGACCTCAGCTGAACGACCTCAGGTGGACGCCTTCAGGTCGGCAGCGCTGGGGAGGCTGACCCAGTCGGCGGCGTTCAGGGCGGGGAAGAGGCCATCCTCGCGCTGCACGGCCTGCAGCCAGCCCTCGGGCAGGGCCGTGCCGCGATCGATGGCATCCATGAGCCGCCAGAAGCGGTCGAGGTGGCGTTCGATCCGCTGGCGGGCCAGGTCGGTGGTGGTGCCGGCCCGCAGGATGAAGCTCCAGTCGGAGCTCTGGGCGAGCAGCAGTTCCCGTCCGGCCTGGGTGAGCAGCTGGCGTTGGAGGGCCGTGCGAACCCCGCGGTTGACCCGGCTGACCATGGCCCGGGAGGCGCGCTGCCACTGGGGCACCACCCAGGCGTTGGTGTCGTTCAACCAGTAGGTGTGGTAGCCGCCCTGGCCCCAGCTGCTGGGCGAGGGGCGGCAGACCTGCAGGGTCCGGTCCCGGGCGAGCACCTCCCGCAGGCTGACCAGCTGCACCTCGGCCGCTTCCGCCTGGCGGAACAGGGCCGCCAGGAACTGGGGCCCCTCAAACCACCAGTGGCCGAACAGCTCGGCATCGAAGGGGGCGACGAGCAGGGGCGGCTGGGCCATCGAATGGCTCAGGCCGGCCAGTTCCTGCCGCCTGCCCTCCAGGTAGGCCTGGGCATGCTCCTCCACCCGCATGGCCGCGGCCTCCGGGTCGTAGGGCTGCTTCTGATCCAGGGGACAGCCCTGGCCGGTGACGCGATGCAGCTTCAGACCCAGGGGCCTGGGGCTGGTGATCCCCACCTCCTGCAGACGCTCCTGAGGCAGATCCCAGCCCAGGTCGCGATGGAATTCGCGGTAGACCCCGTCACCGGGGTAGCCCTCCCGGGCGCTCCAGACCGGCAGGGTGGCGTTGCCATCCCGACCGAAGAAGGCCACGCCGGTGGGGGAGCAGATCGGGGCGAACACCCCGTAGCGCGGGCGGGGCAGGGCGTGCAGCAGGCCGTGGCCGTCCAGCACCGTGTAGCGCAGGCCGCAGGCGGCGAGCTGCTGGTCGAGCCCCTCGTAGTAGGCGCACTCCGGCAACCAGATCCCGAGGGGCCGCGCCCCGAGCTGGCGCTCGTGCTCCCGCACCGCGTTCAGCAGCTGGGCCCGCACCGCCTCCGGCACCTGCCGCAGCAGGGGCAGGTAGCCGTGGGTGGCGCCGCAGGTGATCAGGTCCAGCACCCCCAGCTGCTCGAGCTGGCGGAAGCGGGGCACCAGCAGGCCCCGGCACGCCTCCCACTGGCGGATGACACCCTCCAGCTGACGGGTGAGGGCCATGGCGGCCCCGGCGTGGGATTCGGGCGCCTGCACCAGCAGCTGCAGGCGCTGTTCCAGCCAGGCGAGAAAGCGGGCGTTGAGCTCGGTGTCCCCCAGCAGGCTCAGCAGGGTGGGGGAGAGCCCCAGGGTGAGGCGCGGCTGCTGGCGACGATCCTGCGCGGCGGCCTCGAGCACCGCCAGCAGGGGCAGGTAACACTCCTGCAGGGCCTGGAAATACCAGTCTTCCTCCAGGGAGCCGGGCTCCCCGGAGCGGACATACGGAAGGTGAGCGTGCAGGACGAGGGCCAGATCCCCGGTGGCCATGGCCTTCCCGCAGTCGGATCACTTTAGGCGCAGTCCCCGAAGCCCCCCGCTCACCGCCCTACGCTCAAGCCATGGAGACCCGTGCCGCCCATCGCCCCCTGCAGCTGGTCGTGGCCGTGGACGGGCACAGCATGTTCTATGCCCAGCAGAAGCTGGGCTGGTTCTTCGATCCCCGCCGTCTGCTGGCCCATGCGAGCTCCCAGCCCGGGCTGGAGCTGGCCGGAGCGTTCTGGTACGCGGGGCTGAAGGATCCATCCGACCAGCGGCCCTTCCGCGATGCCCTCACCAGCCTGGGCTTCACGGTGCGGACCCGCCCCCTGCGGGAGCTGGGGGCGGCTGCCGCGGATTCCGAGCAGCGCCAGTTCGTGCGGGCCAACCTGGATGTGGAGATCGCCGTCGACCTGCTGACGGTGGCCCCCCGCACCGACGAGGTCTGGCTGCTGAGCGGCAGCCGGGACCTGGACCGGCTGGTGGAGGTGCTGCGGGCCCAGGGGCTGCGGATCACGCTGATGAGCACCGAGGGGATGGTGGCGCGGGAACTGCGCAACGCGGTGGATCGCTTCGTGGATCTGAGCAGCCTGCGCGGGCTGCTGGAGAAGGCCGAGTCGCTGCAGCAGCCCGTCTTCGTGCGCACCGCGGCCGTCTGATCGCCCGGAGGCTGGGAGCGCTCCGGCGCGGGGGAAGGCCGAGCGGCCAAGCCATAGAATGGATTAACTCATAGTCGCTACGGATAGAGGCGCCGTTATGGCCCGCGACCCAGGCCGTGTCCTGATCTTCGACACCACGCTGCGCGATGGCGAGCAGTCGCCGGGCGCCAGCCTCAACCTGGAGGAGAAGCTGGCCATCGCCCAGCAGCTGGCCCGCCTCGGGGTGGACATCATCGAGGCCGGCTTCCCGTTCGCCAGCCCCGGTGATTTCAACGCCGTGCAGCGCATCGCCGAGAGCGTGGGCCATGCCGATGGTCCGGTGATCTGCGGCCTGGCCCGCGCCGCCGCCGGCGACATCAAGGCCTGTGCCGATGCCGTGGCGCCGGCCGTCCGCCGGCGGATCCACACCTTCATCGCCACCAGCGACATCCACCTGGAGCACAAGCTGCGCAAGAGCCGCGCCGAGGTGCTGGCGATCACCGGCGACATGGTCGACTACGCCCGCTCCCTGGTGGACGACGTGGAGTTCTCCTGCGAGGACGCCGGTCGCAGTGATCCGGAGTTCATGTATGAGGTGATCGAGGCGGCGATCAAGGCCGGCGCCACCACGATCAACATCCCCGACACGGTGGGCTACACCACCCCGGCGGAGTTCGGCGAGCTGATCGCCGGGATCAACGCCCACGTGCCCAACATCGACCAGGCCGTGATTTCGGTGCACGGCCACAACGACCTGGGCCTGGCCGTGGCCAACTTCCTCGAGGCCGTCAAGAACGGCGCCCGCCAGCTCGAGTGCACGATCAACGGCATCGGCGAGCGGGCCGGCAACGCCTCGCTCGAGGAGCTGGTGATGGCGCTGCACGTGCGCCGCAGCTACTTCAATCCCTTCCTGGGGCGGCCGCCCGAGAGCACCGAGCCGCTCACCGGCGTGCGCACCGAGGAGATCACCAAGACCTCCCGCCTGGTGAGCAACCTCACCGGCATGGCGGTGCAGCCCAACAAGGCGATCGTGGGCGCCAACGCCTTCGCCCATGAATCCGGCATTCACCAGGATGGGGTGCTCAAGAACCGCCTCACCTACGAGATCATCGACGCGCGCACCGTCGGCCTCTCCGACAACCGCATCTCCCTGGGCAAGCTGAGCGGCCGCAGCGCCTTCCGGGCGCGGCTGGAGGAGCTCGGCTACGAGCTCACCCGGGAGGACCTCGATGACGCCTTCGCCCGCTTCAAGGAGCTGGCCGACCGCAAGCGGGAGATCACCGACCGGGATCTCGAGGCGATCGTGAGTGAACAGGTGCAGCAGTACGACGAGGGGCGCTTCACCCTCAAGAGCGTGCAGGTGAGCTGCGGCACCGGCCTGCAGCCCACCGCCACCGTGACCCTGATCACAGCGGACGGCGCCGAGATCACCGAGGCGGCGATCGGCACCGGTCCGGTGGATGCGGTGTGTCAGGCCCTCAACCGCCTCGCCCAGGTCCCCAACGAACTGGTGGAGTTCTCGGTGAAGAGTGTCACCGAGGGCATCGACGCCATGGGGGAGGTGACGATCCGGTTGCGCCACCAGGGGGTGCTCTACTCCGGCCATGCGGCCGACACGGACATCGTGGTGGCCGCCGCCCAGGCCTTCGTGAATGCCCTCAACCGGCTGCTGAACGGCAGCCATCAGCAGCCGCTTCACCCCCAGAAGGCACCCCTGCCCCAGCTGGGCGATCTGCCCCTGGCCGACCGGCCCCGGGTGTGACGCGCCGTGAGCCCGTACCCTGCCGCACCGCGCCGTTCCCTGCTGGCCTCCTCGCTGCAGCTGGGGCTGTTGCTGCTGGTGGCCCTGGCCATGCTGGTGCCGCTGCTCTGGCTGGTCAGCACCTCCCTGAAGGGACCGGCGGAGGACATCTTCACCAGCCCGCCGGCCCTGCTGCCCGCTGAGCCCAGCCTGGACGCGTACCGCCGTCTGTTCGCCGACAACCCGATCGGCACCTACCTGATCAACAGCACCATCGTCAGCGTGCTGGCGGTGGTGGCCAACCTGCTGTTCTGCTCCCTGGCGGCCTATCCGCTGGCGCGGTTGCGCTTCGCCGGTCGTGGGCTGGTGCTGGCGCTGGTGGTGGCCACGATCCTGATCCCCTTCCAGGTGGTGATGATTCCGCTGTACCTGCTGATGGTGCAGATCGGGCTGCGCAACACCCTCTGGGCCCTGATCATTCCCCAGGCCGCGACAGCCTTCGGCATCTTTCTGCTGCGTCAGAGCTTCCTGGGGGTGCCGGTGGAGCTGGAGGAGGCGGCGCGCAGCGATGGCTGCACCCCGCTCGGGGAGTGGTGGAACGTGATGATTCCGGCCGCCCGGGCGGATCTGATCACCCTGGCGATGTTCGTGTTCATCGGCACCTGGAGCGATTTCCTCTGGCCGTTGGTGATCCTCGATGAGCCGCAGCTCTACACCCTGCCGCTCGGCCTTCAGCAGCTCGCCAGCAGCTTCTCGCTCGACTGGCGGCTCGTGGCGGCCGGCTCGGTGATCTCGATCCTGCCCGTGCTGCTGCTGTTCATCGCGCTGCAGCGGTTCATCCTCCCGAGCGCCACCGGCGATGCGGTGAAGGGCTGAGGGGGGTGAGGGGCGGAAGCTGCAGGCTCAGGGCTGGTTCTCCGGAGCCGCCGCCGGATTGGGGGATGCCACCGGCGGGGGGGTGGGAACCACCGGCTTGAGCGGCGCGAGCTCAGGGGGCTTGCTGGACGTGGAGCGCTGCAAGCGACGCATCTCGGCCTTGAGGGCCTCGTTCTGGGCACTGAGCACGTCGATGCGGCTGGAGTTGCGCTCCACCACCTGCAGCCGTTCCACCGTGGAGCGCAGCTGCTGTTCCAGGCCGGTGGTGCGCTCCAGGGCCCGGCTGTTCTCCAGCCCCTGAAGCCGGTCCTGCAGTTCGCGGATCTGGCTGCCCTGCTGGCGCGCCTTGCCGATCAGCACGAGAAACAGCACGGCCAACAGGGCGCTGAGGCCGGCCTGAAGCCAGTTGACCCAGTCGGGAAGCTGGGGCAAGGACCCGGATTTGGACGCCGAAGCGCCGGGGGACTGGGCCATCGAGAAGGGCTCCTGCTGGTGATGGGCCGCGACGTCAATCCTGCCCGATCATCCGGGGCGATGCCTTGCCCCGCCAGAGGCTGTAGTGATTCGGCTCAGCGGCTGAGCCCAGGGCTTCATCGCAGCAGTTCATCCCAGCAGTGCAGCGCCCAGCAGTGCAGCGCCGAGCCGTTTCCGGGGGGCAGGGCCTTCCCCTGCCGTCTGCTCTGGTGACTGTCTCGTGTCAATCAGGTTGAACGCTGCGGATGCCCTGTCCTGCGGCGGCGATCCTGGGCTAGGCCGCCCGCACGGCGCCGCGGGCGAGTTCGCTGCGGAAGGCGGCCACCGCCTGCTGCAGGCCTTCGGCCAGGGGGATGCGGGCCCGCCAGCCCAGGGCCGCCAGCCGGCTCACATCCAGCTGCTTCTTCGGGGTGCCGTCGGGCTTGGTGGTGTCCCAGAGGATCTCGCCGCGGAAGCCCGTGGCGGCCGCCACCGCCTCCGCCAGCTCGCGGATGCTCAGATCCACCCCCGTGCCCACATTCAGGAACGCCAGCGGTGCGCCCGCGTCATCGCAGGGGGCGGCGGCGGCGGCCGGATCCCAGTGCTCCAGGGCGAACACGCAGGCCTCGCCGAGATCGTCGGCATGCAGGAATTCCCGCAGCGGCGTGCCGGTGCCCCAGCAGGTCACGCTCGGAGCGCCGGCCTCTGCCGCCTCGTGGAAGCGGCGGATCAGCGCCGGCAGCACGTGGCTGTTGGTGGGGTGGTAGTTGTCGCCCGGCCCATAGAGATTGGTGGGCATCAGGCTGATCGCATCGAAGCCGTGCTGCAGCCGCAGCGCCTCGCCCAGCTTGATGCCGGTGATCTTGGCGATCGCGTACCACGCGTTCGTGGGCTCCAGCGCCCCGGTGAGCAGGGCCTCCTCCCGGATCGGCTGGTCGGCGAACTTCGGGTAGATGCAGCTGCTGCCCAGGAACAGCAGCCGCCGCACACCGGATCGCCAGGCCGTTTCGATCACATGGTTCTGGATCTTGAGGTTGTCGAGCAGGAAGTCGGCCGGGTAGGTGGCGTTCGCCTGGATGCCGCCCACCTTCGCCGCCGCCAGCACCACCACATCCGGCCGCTGCTCGCTGAACCAGCGCGCCACCGCCGCCCCATTGAGCAGATCCAGCTCCTGACGGCTGGCGGTGAGCAGCGCTCCGCCCCGCTCCGTCTCGCCGTAGCCGGCCCGCCGCAGCGCCCGGCCGATGGCGCCGCCGGCCATGCCGCGGTGGCCCGCCACGAAGATGCGGTCGGAGGGATACAGCAGGGAAGGGGTGGTCATGGATGACGTCTCCAGAGGCAGTGACCAACGCGCTGCACATGATCCGCCAGATCGGCGGGCAGCTCATGCTGCAGCACCAGATCCACGCGCCAGGGCAGAAGCAGATCATCCACCGCGGTCATCAGCCGCAGCCGATCGCTGTGGGTCATTGCGGGTGCGTCCAGGCAGAGGTCCACGTCCGATCCCGGCTGGTGCCGCCCCATCGCCCGGGACCCGAAGAGCCAGACGGCCTGCACGTGTGGTTGCGCTGTCACCAGATCCAGCAGCCGGATCTGGGCCGCCTCAGGGAGGCCGGCGATCACGGGCGTTCCTGCCGCAAGCGTTGCTCCAGGCTCCTGTGCAGCTGCTCCAGCGCCTTGCGGTAGTTGCCGATGCGCTGCTGCCAGCGGATGTCTTCGGCCATCAGCCCCGTGTTCCCCGCGCCCTCTCCACGGCCAGGGGGTTGGTGGGCGGGTTCTCCATCGAGCCCACCACCTTGAAGCCCTTCAGCCGCAGGATCGCCTCCTTGCGCGCCTCCTCCTTGTCCGCCGCCACCATCTCCGCCACCAGCTCCTCCAGCGTGGTGGTGGGGGTCCAGCCCAGCCGCTCGCGTGCCCGGGTGGGATCACCCAGCAGCGTCTCCACCTCCGCCGGGCGGAAGTAGCGCGGATCGATCCGCACCACCACCTCACCGCTGTCGCGCCGGCCCACCTCGTTGACCCCTTCGCCCTCCCACTGGATCGGCCCCCAGCCCAGTTCCGCCGCCGTGAGCTCGATGAAGCGCCGCACGCTCTCCTGCCGCCCCGTGGCGATCACGAAATCCTCCGGGCTCTCCTGCTGCAGCATCCGCCACTGCATCTCCACGTAGTCGCGGGCGTGGCCCCAGTCGCGCAGCGAATCGAGGTTGCCCATGAACAGGCACTCATCGAGCCCCTCGTTGATGCGCGCCAGGCCGCGGGTGATCTTGCGCGTCACAAACGTTTCACCCCGCCGCGGCGATTCGTGGTTGAACAGGATCCCGTTGCAGGCATACATCCCGTAGGCCTCGCGGTAGTTCACCGTGATCCAGTAGGCGTAGAGCTTGGCCACCCCGTACGGGCTGCGAGGGTAGAACGGCGTGCTCTCCTTCTGCGGAATTTCCTGCACCAGGCCGTAGAGCTCGCTGGTGCTCGCCTGGTAGATGCGGGTCTTCTGCGTCAGCCCCAGGATGCGCACCGCCTCGAGGATCCGCAGCGTGCCCAGGGCATCGCTGTTGGCCGTGTATTCCGGGCTCTCGAAACTCACCGCCACGTGGCTCTGGGCGCCGAGGTTGTAGATCTCATCGGGCTGCACCTGCTGCACGATCCGGATCAGGTTGGTGCTGTCGGTCAGATCGCCGTAATGCAGCACCAGGCGAGGATCGCTCTCGTGGGGGTCCTGATACAGATGGTCGATCCGCTGCGTGTTGAAGCTGCTGGCCCGCCGCTTGATGCCGTGCACCACATACCCCTTCTCCAGCAGCAGCTCCGCCAGGTAGCTGCCGTCCTGCCCCGAAATCCCGGTGATCAGTGCCGTGCGCGGCATGGGGGTCTCCTCTCAGGCCAGGCTGGAAGTTACTCCCGCTCGCCACAATGAGGGCAGTAAACCTGTGCGCCAGCTCCACCGCGCTGTGCGCCAGGTCCGCCGCGATGCCCGCTGGCTGTGGTCACGCCGCTCGTAGCCTGGGCGCCAGCACTTCGAAGGTGAGGCCCTGGCCCAGGTGACCCAGGAGCATGCCCTGCTGCAGCAGGCGTTCACGGCCGCCGAGCTCCGCTTCGAGCCGGCCCTGCGCGAACAGCTGCAGGCGGTGAACGCCGAGCTGTGGCACTGCGAGGAGGCCATCCGCGCCTGTGAGCGCCAGAGCGACTTCGGCCCCGGCTTCGTGGAGCTGGCCCGCCGCATCTACCGCCTCAACGACCGCCGCTCCGCCCTCAAGCGCGCCATCAACCTCCAGAGCGGCAGCGCTCTGATCGAGCAGAAGAGCTACACCACCTCCACCCACCCTCCGTTGCGGCCATGACGATCCTGGTGACCGGCGGCGCCGGCTACATCGGCAGCCACACCGTGCGCGCCCTGCAGCAGGCGGGCCAGCCGGTGCTGGTGCTCGACAACCTCGTCTACGGCCACCGGGCCATCGCCGAGCAGGTGCTGCAGGTGCCGCTGCTGGTGGGGCAGCTGGGCGATCGCCCCCTGCTCGATGCCCTGCTGCAGGGTGACCATCCCCTGCTGCCGGCCGGGCCGGTGCGGGCCGTGCTGCACTTCGCCGCCTATGCCTACGTGGGCGAGAGCGTCACCGACCCGGCCCGCTACTACCGCAACAACCTGGGCGACACGCTGGTTCTGCTGGAGGCGTTGCACGCCGAGGCCCAGCGCTGCGGCAGGCCCATCCCGCTGGTGTTCAGCTCCACCTGCGCCACTTACGGCATCCCCGCGCCCGATCAGATCCCGATCAGCGAGCGCTGTCCCCAGGCGCCGATCAATCCCTACGGCCGCAGCAAGTGGATGGTGGAGCAGCTCCTGGCCGACTTCGGCGCCGCCTACGGCCAGCCCAGCGTGATCTTCCGCTACTTCAACGCCGCCGGTGCCGATCCCGCCGCCGACCTCGGCGAGGACCACGACCCCGAAACCCACCTGATCCCCCTGGTGCTCGAGGCCCTAGCCGGCCGCCGCGAGGCGATCCAGGTGTTCGGCCGCGACTACCCCACGCCCGACGGCACCTGCATCCGCGACTACATCCACGTGGGTGACCTGGCCGCCGCCCACGTGCTGGGCCTCGAGCGGCTGCTCGAGCGGGGCGGCCAGCACATCTACAACCTCGGCACCGGCAGCGGCTACTCGGTGCAGCAGGTGATCGACGCCGCCCGCGCCCACACCGGCCGCGAGCTGCGGGTGATCGAGGCCCCGCGCCGCCCCGGCGATCCCGCCGAGCTGGTGGCCGACGCCGCCAAGGCGATGGCGGAGCTGGGCTGGAAACCCCAGCGCTCCGAGCTGGCCACGGTGCTGGCCGACGCCTGGGGCTGGCACCAGCGCCGCTGGGGCTGAGCGCTCAGGGGCGCTTCAGGCTGGCCAGGTTGTCGCGCTCGCAGCTGCGGTAGGCCGCCAGGGCCTCGCTGTTCAGACCGGCATTCAGGCCAGCGTTCAGAGCGGCGTCGGAGCCGGCAGCCAGCACCGCCGGGTTGGCCTTCACCAGCGCCTGGCGCTGCTGCTCCCGGCGTGCCACGAGCCGCTGGCGCTCCTGCCGCTGCTCCGCCTGCCAGCGCGCCCGGCGCTGCTGCTCCTTCTGCTGCCAGGCCTGCACGGCCTGCTGGTGGCGTTCGCGCTCCAGCTCCTGGTCGCTGATCGTGAAGCGCTGCAGCTCGGCCGGATCCGGCGCCTTGGGTCTGGCGGTGGCGCTGTAGCGCCGCTGCTGCAGGTTGGCCAGGGCGGTTTCGGTGGCGGCCAGCGCATCGGCCGCCTTCACCAGCTCCGCCTGGCCTGCCCGGCAGCGCTCCACCAGGGCATCGAGCGCCCGCCGCTGGGCTGCTGCCGCCTGCAGCGCCTGCTCCTGGCGCTGGCGCTCGGCCTGCTGCGCACGGTTCTGGCAGCTGCCCAGCAGCACCCCCGCCGCGAGCAGGGCGAGCGCCAGGGCGGCTGCCGGGGGCCTGGATCGGGGGTTGGGGGGCACCATGGCCGAGGGCGTGAGGGGCGCGCGGGTGATGGGAAAGATAGGGGGGAGGGCACCCACCCAACCCCTGCCGTCACGGGCTGTCAATGCCGGGCCTGCCGCGCTGGGCGGCGGCCTGCACCAGCCGCTGCTCGGTGGCCCGGTACACGGCCTCGGCCTCCGCCGCGCTGCGGCCGATGCAGGTCATGCCCAGCTTGCCGTACTCCGACAGGCAGCCGAGCAGGTGGAACACGCTGCCGCGCAGCTGGGCCGGGTCGTAGTGCAGCCCCGCCTCGGCCACGATGTCGATCAGGTCGATCGGCAGCAGGCCCCGCAGCTGCGGTGAGCAGAGGTTGTCGGTGGCCCGGTAGAAGAGCGGCGTGCCCGTGGGCGAGCGGTAGAGCCCGTCGCCGGGCTCCAGCCGGCCGCTGGTGATCGCGTTCAGGGCCATGTAGGGATGGGTGGTGCCCCCCTGGCGCAGGTTGATCTCGATCGCCTGCAGGTCCCAGCGCTCCCCGAAGCGGCGCGCGATGAAGTCCACCGCGTAGCGCTCCAGTGCCCCCTCCTGGGCCAGCGCCTCGCCCACCCGCGCCCCGTGGCGCATCAGCTCCTGCCGGTAGGGGTCGGCCGCCGGGAAGCGGCAGCCCAGGTAGGTCTGCCCCCCCGGGCCGCCCAGCACCTGCTCGTGGCTGGAGAGCACCTCCACGCCCCCCGGCCGGCCCTCCGCCCCGGGATGGATCGTGCCCTGCACGCTCGGGGAGCGCAGCTCCGCGCCCCCCTCCAGCCAGGCCTCCACCAGAGCGCCCTGCTGGCTGAGCAGCTCCCGCCAGCGCGGCGAGGGCATCGGCAGGGTGTCGAGGGCGGTGCGCAACCGCTGGCGCCGCTCCCGGCCCGAGAGCTGGTCCAGCTGCAGCGGCTCCAGCGCCAGCCGCGCATTGCCCTCGCCGCTGAAGCCCTCGTTCAGCTTCACCACGCAGCTGCGCAGCTCCGGATGGGCCTCCCACAGTTCGGCGGTGGCCTCCGCCAGCCGTTCGAGGTCATGCACCGCCTCCGTGCCGGGCGGGTGGGGCACGCCGCAGCGGGCGAACAGGGCACGGCTGCCCGCCTTGCTGCCCCAGTGCAGCAGATCCGGTGGGGTTCCCAGCAGCGGCACCTGCAGCCGCTCGGAGAGCTGCCGTTCCAGATCGCTCACCACGAAGCAGCTGATGAAGCTGCGGCCCGGCCGCAGCAGCTCGGCCATGCGGGCCAGCAGGGCGGGCCGCTCCAGCAGCTTGGCCGTGAGCGGGCGGTTCGAGGCGTCGTCGGTGTCGAACAGGTGCAGCCGCCGCCGGGCGTGGGAGGTCGGGACCCCGGGCAGCAGCTCCAGCACCGCATCCACCACCAGCTCGCCCAGGGGTTTGCTGCTCGCGTAGAGCATCCGCACGCCGGGGTGGCGCAGCCCGATCAGGGCGAACAGCTGGCGTTCCTCGTAGTGGTGCGACCCGGTCACCAGGTCCATCTGGCTCTGGTCCATCGACAGCGACGGCACCATCAGCACGTCCACGTCCGGCCCCCGGCCTTCGGTGGTGTGCCCCCAGGAGGGCTGCAGCTGACGCTGCAGCTCCCGGAAGCGGAGGGGCGGGAGGGGCACGGCTGGACCTGGAGACGGGTGGGCCGGTCGGGGCGGGTGGGCCGCTCTGCCCCATCCTGCTGCCGAGTCGCCGCCTTGCCACCGCCGGTAACGTGCGTCCCAGCAGTCGCAGGGTGTGGGCCCATGAACCGTCCCCGTCCCCTCGCCTCGCTGCTGATGGGTCTGGCCAGCCTCGGCCTGGCCGTGCTGGTGGCCGGTTTCATCGAGGAGGGCGCCAAAGCCCATCTGCGCCGTGGCAACACCCATCTGGCCGCCGACACGCTGGCCATGCGCTGGTCTCCGGCCATCTTTGCCCTGGCCGGTGCCCTCTTCCTGGGCCGCGGCCTCGTCCAGACCGCCGTGCTCCCCTGGCGCCGCTCGCCGGAGCACCTGCGGGCGCCCGGCCCCCGCCGCCCTCCTGAGAGCTGGCGGCCGTCGCGGCAGCGCCAGCTGCTGCGGCCAGCGGCCGCCCACGGCCTCGACCACTACGGGAGGGCCTGCCTCGAGCTGGGGGTGGAGCCCGGCAGTTCCTGGTCGACCATCCGCGCGGCCTGGCGGCGCAGCCTGCCCGAGTGGCACCCCGATGTCGGCGGCGATCCGGAGCTCTGGCACCGCCGCATGGCGGCCTACCGGCTGCTGGAGGCCTGGGAAGAGCTGCGCTCCTGACGCCCAGTCCCAGACCAAGGCCCGGCTCAGGCGCTGAAGGCCTTCCGCGGCGGAATCGGGTAGGGGATGCGGCGGTGGCGCATCCGCTTCCACACCCGCACGAACGCCCGGATCAGCAGTTCCAGCTCCGCCCGGCTGATGCCGCTCTGGGCCAGCTGGCCATCGCGCTGCCGTGCCTCGAGGATGCGGCGCACCATCGTGCGGGCTTCGGCTTCGTTCGTGCCGGGGGGCAGGGAGCGCAGGGCCGCCTCACAGCCATCGGCCAGCATCAGGATCGCGGTCTCGCGGCTGCGGGGCGTGGGCCCCCGGTAGCGGAACATCGCCTCGGGGATCGAGGGATCCCGCTCCCGGGCCTGATGCAGGAAGTAGCCCATCTTGAGGGTGCCCTGGTGCTCCGGGATGAAGTCCGCCAGGGGGCGCGGCAGCCGGTAGCGCCGCGCCAGCTTCAGCCCCTCGTCGACGTGGGCCTGCAGGATCGCGGCGCTGGCGAAGGGGTCATCGAGCTGGTCGTGGGGGTTGGCGCCCTCCTCCTGGTTCTCGATGAACCACTTCGGGCCATGCAGCTTGCCCACGTCGTGGTACAGCGCGCCGGTGCGCACCAGATCCACATCCGCCCCGATGCTGCGGGCCCCCTCCTCCGCCAGGCCGGCGATCATCAGAGTGTGCTCGAAGGTGCCCGGGGCCTCACAGGAGAGGCGCCGCAGCAGGGGACGCTCCAGGTCGGCCAGCTCCAGCAGCCGGGTGCGCGTCATCAGCCCGAAGAAGGTCTCCACCAGGGGCGCCAGCAGCAGGCCGGCCATCAGCAGCCCGGCCAGCAGCAGCGCCTCGCTGATCAGATCGACCTGGCCGGGCTGCCCCCGCCCCTGCAGCAGCATCCACTGCACCAGCAGCGCCACGGCCGGCAGCAGCACGGCGAGCTGGAGCAGCTCCGCCCGGCTGCGCTGGCGGCCGGCCAGCACGGCGGCGATGCCGGCGGTGGCCGCCGCCAGCAGCAGGCGCAGCCCGAGGATCGCGCTCAGCGGCAGCGGCCAGAGCATGCTGGCGGCGGCGAGCCAGGCGAGGCCGCAGGCCGTGCCCAGCCCCTGGGCCAGCAACAGGGTGGGGGGCACCAGCAGCACCATCGGACTGGCCAGCGGACCGAGCCAGAGGTGGATCCCCTGCACGGCCAGCAGCGTCACCAGGGCCAGCAGGGCCTGCCGCGGCTCCAGGCTGGTGCGCCAGCGCCGCAGCAGCAGCACCATCACGCCGCAGATGGCCAGGGCCTCGAGGAAGTGGGCCAGCCAGGCCAGCGGCCGCGGCCGCCGGTTCACCAGGCCGAAATAATCGAGCACGTCGAAGGCCTGGGCGTTGATCGTCTCGCCCTGGCGCACCACCAGATCGCCCTGCTTCACGCCGATCGTGGGAATGCCCTGCTGGGTGATCAGCGATTCGATGCGCCGCTGGCTCAGGGCCGGGTCGCTGCGCAGGTTCGACTGGCTCTGCAGGGTGTGCACCAGCAGCCGGGCCCCGAGGTTGCGGGCCTGGGGGGGGAGGCGCTCCAGCTGCAGGGTGGCGGCCTGCAGCAGCTGGCCTTCCGACACCCCCGGTGCCAGGCCCTGGCTGAGCATGCGCAGCTGGGCCTGGCGCACGTCCCGGCTCCAGCCGGTAAGCGCGACGCTGCTCAGGCCCTTCAGCCAGCGGCGTTCCTCCTCGCTGAGCGTCACCGGTTCGACCCGGGCCTGACCGCTGCTGGCACCCGCCTCGATCGCCTGGAGCAGGTCATCGAGCTGGCGGCGGAGCACCATGCTCGCCTGCTCGTCCACCACCTGCACCGTGGTGCGCGGCAGCATCTGTTCGCGCCGCTGATCCAGGGCGCTGCTGTCCACCACCCGCGCGGCCTTCTCTGCGCGGTAGGTGAACGGCGCCACCATCCCTGGCCGCAGGTTGGGTTCCGCCAGCCAGGGCCAGCTGGTGAGCAGGGCCACCAGGGCGCAGACCAGCAGCACCGACGCCGTGTCCTGGCCCCGCCAGCAGGCCGGGGCCTGGAGCGGACACTCCGTGCGCAGCCATCGCCGCCAGAGTCTTCTCAGCCGGCGCTGAAGCCCGCTGGTGAACGGCCACCCAAGCATCCCAGGACGCTAGCCGCCACGGCGGCTTCCGCGTTGCAAGCTGGTGGCACAGCAACGCTCTGATCCATGGCCACCCGTCTCGATGGGCGTCAACTGGCAGCCGAGATCGAAGCCCGGCTGTCCCGCACCATCGCGGAGCGCCTCGAGCGGGTGGGCCGGGCCCCCGGCCTGGCCGTGCTGCGGGTGGGCGACGACCCGGCCAGCGGTGTCTATGTGGCCAACAAGGAGAAGGCCTGCGCCCGGGTCGGCATCGCCAGCCACGGCGCCCATCTGGCCGCCGCGACGCCCGCCGCCGAGGTGCTGGCCACCATCCGGCGCCTCAACGCCGACCCCGCCGTGGACGGCATCCTGCTGCAGCTGCCCCTCCCGGCCGGCCTGGATGAGGGGCCGCTGCTGGAAGCCATCGACCCGGAGAAGGATGCCGATGGCCTGCACACCCTCAACCTGGGGCGCCTGCTCAAGGGCGAACCCGGGCCCCGCAGCTGCACCCCGGCGGGCGTGATGGCCCTGCTGGCCCGCCATGGCATCGCGCTGGCGGGCTGCCGGGCCGTGGTGGTGGGCCGCAGCATCCTCGTCGGCAAGCCGATGGCCCTGATGCTCCAGGCCGCCGATGCCACCGTCAGCGTGGCCCACTCCCGCACCCGCGAGCTGGCGGCGCTCACCCGCCAGGCCGATCTGCTGGTGGTGGCCGCCGGTCGACCCGAGATGGTCGGTGCCGAGCACGTGCGGCCGGGGGCCGTCGTGGTCGACGTGGGCATCCACCGCCGGCCGGAGGGCGGACTCTGCGGCGATGTGCGCGCCGCCGAGGTGGAGCCCCTCGCCTCCGCCCTCTCGCCGGTGCCGGGCGGGGTGGGCCCGATGACGGTCACGATGCTGCTGGTCAACACCGTGGTGGCCTGGTGCCGCCGCCATGGCCTCGACCACGACCTGACGGATCTGGTGGTCTGAACGGACCTGGTGGTCTGAGGCCCGACCGGATCAGCGGCGCCGGCGCAGCCAGTCCCCCAGCCGCCGCGGCAGCGACCGGCGCAGCGGGCGGGGCCGGCTGGCGGCCACACCAGGGGCTGCCTGGGGCCCCAGCAGCACCGCACCCTGGGCGGCGAGGGCGGCCAGTTCCCCCTGGAGGTGGTGGCGGTCCTGGTCCTGCAGCTGCTCGGGCCGCAGACGTTCCAGCAGCTTGCGGCTCTGGCGCAGGTTGTTGAGCAGTTTCTGGGGGGTCTGGCCCTGGCGGATCTGCAGCCGCACCGCATCGAGGGCCTCCTGCACGGCGGCGGCCCGCACGGGGCGCCGGTGGGGGGCCCTCGCGATCCGGGTGAGCTCCTGGAGCAGGGAACGGGAGAGTTCGGGCGCGCCGGCCTCGTCGGAGGCGTCGCCCAGGCCCCAGTCCTGCCCCAGGCGCTGCAGGGTCAGGGCCGGCAGCTGGGGGGTCGGCGGCGGGCTGAACGGGAAGTGCTTCGGCAGGGCGGGATCGAGGCCCTCCCGGCGTTCGATCAGCAGAAAGCCCAGCTGCCGCCAGGGCCGTTGCAGCCGCCGCGGCAGGCCCTCCAGCTGCGCCGCCAGCCCCACGAACAGGGCTTCGGCATCGGCGATCGACGAGTAGCGCCGCGGCGCCGACGCGAAGGTCTCCAGGAAATCCTCGGCCAGGGCCAGTTCGCCGAGCTCCCGGGCGAGCTGGGCGGGATCCCCCAGGCGGTAGGCCTCCTTGATCCAGTCGTCGGCCAGGCCCAGCCGGTCGTGCTGCTCCCGCAGCTTCAGCCGCCGTTCCACCCAGCCGTAGGCCAGCTTGGTCTCGGGAGCCATCTGCAGGCTGGCCTCCAGATACTCCAGGTCGGCCCGGCTGACCTCCGGCGGCAGGATGGCCACCAGGGGTTCGCGGAAGCGGCCGTAGCGCTCCGGGTCCGTGTCCAGCAGGGTGCGCATCGCCGCCAGTCGCCGGTTGCCGTTGATCACGACCCCTTCGGCGTCCACCAGCAGCGGCTCGGTCTGCACCGCCAGGCGCTGCAGTTCCTGCAGGATCGGTCCGCGCGGATCCCGCGCCTTGGTGACCAGCAGGTCGTGGAGCAGGGCCTGGGTGCGGGGGCTGGCTTCCTCGGCGTGCAGCTTCGGCAGTCCGTCGGGCCGGGCGCCCAGCCGCTCCTCCAGATCGGCCAGCAGGCGGCCGTTGTCCACCCGGTACACCAGCAGCTCCTGGCCCAGCGGGGCGGCCGGCACCGTGCGGGGGCCGTCGTGCAGGGTCACCCAGTGGTCCCGCACGGCGGCGGCCGCGGCGGCGCTGATGCGGGCCCGACGTTCGGCGGCGTTCAGGAGCTGGGGCAGGACCATGGGCAGCGTTCCGGGGACGATCTCCAGTGTGAGCCCCCCGGCCCGATGGGGTGGATGTCTTGGCGGGGGTATGGGTTGCCTAGTGTGTGCGCTCGCGGCAGGCGGCCGGAACGGCGGGAGATCGCCTGAGAGAATCGCCGCCGATCCCGATCCCCCATGACTGCGGCGGTGAGCACGACCCCTGGCGGCACTTCTGGCCCGGACACCGGGGAGCGAAGCGCGGTCGGCCAGGCTCCGCCGGGGTTCGATTTCGGGGCCTATCTGGAGGCGGCCCGGCTGCGGGTGGAGGCGGCCCTCGATGGCGCCCTGGGGCCCGAGCGTCCCGAATCCCTGCGCCAGGCCATGCGTTATTCGCTGCTGGCCGGCGGCAAGCGTCTCCGTCCGATCCTCTGCCTCGCCGCCTGTGAACTGGCCGGTGGCGACGGCGACCGGGCCCTGCCCACTGCCGTGGCCCTGGAGATGATCCACACGATGTCGCTCATCCATGACGACCTGCCCGCCATGGACGACGACGATCTCCGTCGCGGCCGGCCCACCAACCACAAGGTCTACGGCGAGGCCAACGCGATCCTGGCCGGCGATGCCCTGCTCACCCGGGCCTTCGAGATGGTCGCCCTGCGCAGTCCGGATATCCCCGCCGAGCGCCTGCTGCGGGTGGTGGGCGAGTTGAGCCTGGCCTCCGGCGCCCCCGGGCTGGTGGGGGGGCAGGTGGTGGATCTGGAGTGCGAGGGCAAGGATGTGGACCTCGACACCCTCGAGTACATCCACCTCCACAAGACCGGCGCGCTGCTGCGGGCCTGTGTGATCACCGGCGCCATGATCGCCGGGGCCCCGGACGACCTGCTCACGGCCCTGCGCACCTACGCCCGCGGCATCGGCCTGGCCTTCCAGATCATCGACGACATCCTCGATGTGACGGCCAGCAGTGAGGTGCTGGGCAAGACGGCCGGCAAGGACCTCACCGCCGACAAGACCACCTACCCCAAACTGCTCGGCCTGGAGGCGTCGCGTCAGCGGGCCGAGGACCTGGTGGCCGAGGCCAAGGCGGCCCTGGCCCCCTTCGCCGCGGAGGGCAGGGCCGCTCCCCTGCTGGCCCTGGCGGACTACATCACGAGCCGCGATCGATGATGGCGGTCGCCCATGACCTCAGCCCCCTCACGGCACTCTTCGGCAACGGGGTTCTCTGGTGGGGGCTGGCGGCCTGTGGCCTGGCCCAGCTCTCCAAGCTGCTGATCGAACTGGTGCAGCACCGCCGCTGGCGGCCGGCCGTGCTGTTCGAGACCGGCGGCATGCCCTCCAGCCATTCCGCCCTGCTCACCGGCACCACGGCGGCCCTCGGCTGGCAGCAGGGATTCGGCGATCCCCTCTTCGCCCTGGCGGCCACGCTGTGTTTCGTGGTGCTCTACGACGCGGCGGGGGTGCGCCGTGCCGCCGGTCTCACCGCCCAGCGGCTGAATGGCCTGCCCGACACCCTCTGGCCCGGCCCCGCCGGGGATCCGGAGCCGGCCGTCGCCGCGTCGGGAGCCGTGCCGCCCCGTCCCCCCCTGAAGGAAAACCTGGGGCACACCCGCCTGGAGGTGCTGATCGGCAGCCTGATGGGGCCCGCCGTGGCCCTGCCCGGCCTGGTGTTCGTGGGTTCGCCGCTGGAGCTGGCCCTGCGCTGGGGGATCCTCCCCCAGCTGGCTTGAGCGCCCTGGCCCTCACCGCCGACCAGCAGGCCGCCGCCGAGGCCTTCGCCGCCTGGCTGGCGGGGCCGGCAGAGGGTACCCCCTTCGTGCTCAGCGGCTACGCCGGCACCGGCAAGACCTTCCTCTCGATGGCCTTCCTGGCCCAGGCGGAGGCCGCAGGCCTGTGCTGGACCGTGGTGGCCCCCACCCACAAGGCGGTGGGCGTGCTGCGGGACCACCTGCGCCGCGCCGGCCTCGCGCCGACCTGGTACCCCTCCACCATCCACCGGCTGCTGCGGCTCAAGCTCAGGCGCCAGGGGGATCGCGAGCGCTGCGAGGAGACCGAGCAGACCGCCGGGGCGCTGGAGCACCTGGGGCTCGTGCTGATCGACGAGGCCTCGATGGTCGACAGCGACCTGCTCGAGATCACCCTGCGCTGTGCCCACCCGTTCCGCACCCGTCTGGTGTTCGTCGGGGATCCCGCCCAGCTGCCCCCGGTGGCCGAGCCGCGCAGCCCGGTGTTCGCCCTGGGCCGCTCCGCCGGCTCGCAGCTCACCGAAGTGGTGCGGCACCAGGGGCCCGTGCTGCGGCTGGCCCGCGGCATCCGCGAGGCGATCCTGCCCGGCCGGCCGCCACCGCCCCTGCCGCCGGTGCGGACCGCCGAGGGCATGGTGGCCCTGCTCAACCGTTCCGACTGGCTGCGGGCCGCCCAGGACGCGATGCGCCGCAGCGCCGAGACGGACAACCCAGATCTGGCCAGGATCCTCTGCTACACCAACCGTTCGCTGGAGCGGCTGGTGCCGATTGCCCGGCGGGCCCTGCATGGCGCCATGGCCGACCAGCTGCCCGTGCTGCCCGGGGAGGTGCTGATCAGCCGCAGTGCGGTGATGGCTCCGGCCTGCCGCGAGGGGGAGGACGCCGCCGAGGAGCCCGACATGGTGCTGGGCTCGAACCGGGAGCTGGTGGTGCGGGATGTGACCCCGGAGCGCTGCGACCTGGCCGATTTCGGGCTGAGCAGCGCCGACCTGGGCGGGGAGCTGGCGGTGCCGGTGATCGACACCCTCACCGCCACGGTCGAGACGGGGGAAACCCAGCTGACGCTGCGGTTGCTGCCGGCGCTGGCCTCCCCGGGGCGCGCCGCCCTCGAGGCCGTGCTGGCGCGGCTGCGCCAGCAGGCCCGGCTGGCGGGAAAGCGGGAGGGCAAGGCCCTCTGGCGGCGCTTCTTCCTGGTGCGGGATGCCTTCGCCGCCCTCGGACCCGCCGCGGTGCTCACGGTGCACCGCAGCCAGGGCAGCACCTTCGCCCAGGTGTTCGTCGATGCCGATGTCTTCTGGCCCCAGGACCCGGTGCTCCGCCGCCAGCTGCTCTACGTGGCCGTGAGCCGCGCCAGCGAGTCCGTGGCCCTGATGGCGACGCCGGCCGCCCGCGACGAGGCCCGGATCTGGGCCGACTGGCTGCAGGATGACGCGATGGGCTGATCGGAGCTGATCAGAGCGGCATGCCGAGCCCCTCGATGCCCTGCCAGCCCAGGTAGCCCGCCAAGCTGAGGCTGACCAGGCCCAGGAGCAGGTCGCCCCGGGCGAACAGCCACGCCTTGCCGCCCTGCAGCAAGGGCAGCAGGCGCTCGCGGCCGGCCACCACCAGAGCCAGCAGGGGGGCCAGCAGCAGCAGACCGCTGGTCAGGGCGAACAGCGCCGTCGCCGCCACCTCCTGGCCGGGTGCCAGTCCAGCCTCCAGCAGGGTCCCCGCGGCCTTGGCGAACAGCACCAGGTTGTCCGGGCTGAGGATTTGCAGCGCTGCGCTCACGCCCAGCAGCAGCGGCAGCGGCAGGGCGACGAAGTGCTCGAGCCTGTCGGTCCATCCCGGCGGCGACGTCTCCTCCGAGCGGCTGAGCAGTTCCCGCAGACCGAGGGCGAGCAGGGCGCCGGCCCCCAGCAGGTCCAGGCCGGTCCGGTGGACCGTGCCCTTCGCCATCGTCAGCAGCAGGCCATGACCCACCGTCAGCAGGGCCGTCACCACGAGGCCGGTGGTGACCAGCCAGGCGAGCACGAACCAGCTCCCCCGCTCCAGGGGGCGTGCCCCGAGCAGCAGCAGCAGCAGCAGGGCGATGTGCAGGGGGGAGAGGCCGATCGCCAGGCCGAAGGCGGCGAGGTCCCCCAGCAGGTGGGGCAGCGGGGGCGCCGCGAGGGTGGGCATGGTCATGGGGCCAGGCGATCAGCGCGGGACGACACCACGGCATGACAGCACGGAATGGCACCAAGTTCTGGCACCGCTGCCCACCGGTGACCGGTTTCAGCGGCGAACAGTTTCAGTGACGAACGGTCTCAGCGGCGAACTTCGAACCAGTCCTCGCCGGTGAGGGCCAGCGGCTCCGTGCTGACGCCGTGAACCTGCGCCGGCGGCAGGCCGGTGCCACACCAGCGCTGCAGTTCGCCCAGCTCGTGGGTGGGGCCCTCCGCCTGCACTTCCACCGAGCCGTCAGGGAGGTTGCGCACCCAGCCCCCCAGGCCCAGGCTCTGGGCCCGGGCGCAGCAGGCGGCCCGGAAGCCCACCCCCTGCACCCTGCCGCCCACGATCATGCGCCAGCGCTGCTTGGTCTCACCCCGGCGCGCTTCGTTGGGGTGGAGGAACCGCCGCTCGGTGACAGCGGCCCGCTGCGCGCGGCGGCGGCGGCCATCCGTGAGGGAATCGCCGGGCATCCAGCCCAGTGGAGATGCAGCCAGCTGGCGTGCAGGGTCGGTGTGCTCCATCCTTCGCTCCGGCAGAGGCTGCCCCATCCTTCAACCTGCCACAGTCCGCCCGGATCGGCCACGCCATCGAGCTGCCAGCGATGGAACTCGTGGCCGACGAACCGCTCCCCGCGCCGCACCAGCAGGCCATCCCCGCAGGCGGTGGCCTCGCGGTAGCCCAGGCTCAGCGGGCCGCGTCGGGCCGAAAAGGGCAGCAGGCCCGCCATGCCGTGGGGGCGGTCCTGCGGATCGACCAGCGTCCGGCCCAGCAGCAGCAGCCCGCCGCACTCCGCCGCGATCGGGATCCCCGCCGCCGCCGCCCGGCCCAGGGCGCCGAGGCTGCGGCGGCTGGATGCCAGCTGGGCGGCATGCAGTTCCGGGTAGCCGCCGGGCAGCAGCACCGCCCGGCAACCCGCCGGCAGATCCTCATCCGCCAGCGGGCTCCAGGCGTGGGGCTCCAGGCCGCAGCCGCGCAGGAACTCGTCGGCCTCCGGGTAGCGGAAATGGAAGGCGGCGTCCCGCGCCACGGCCACCACCGGCAGCCGCTCGGTGGCGGCGGGGGCCAGGGTGGCCGCCGGGGGGGTGGCCTGGCGCCGCAGCAGCCCACGCACCGGATCCTCCCCGACCGATCCCCGCAGCGGGGGGGCGAGCAGGGGCCACAGCCGCTCCAGGTCGAGGTGACGCCGGGCCAGGCTGGCCCACACCCTCTGGCGCTCTGGAAGGTCCGGCAGCTCCCCCGGGGGCAGCAGGCCCAGGTGCCGGGAGGGCAGCTCCAGGGAAGGGTCGGAGGGCAGCACCCCGAGCAGGGGCACCGCCAGGCTCGCCAGGGCCTCCGCCAGCAGGGCCCGATGGCGTTCGCTCCCCACCCGGTTGAGCACCACGCCGGCCAGCCGCACCCGTGGCGGGCCATGGTCGCGGAAGCCCCGCACCAGGGCGGCCAGGGAGCCGGCCTGGCGGGAGGCCTCGACCACCAGCACCACCGGCAGATCCAGCAGGTGGGCCACCGCCGCCGAGCTGCCGTCCGTGCCCGGGCCGCGGCCGTCGAACAGGCCCATCACCCCCTCCACCAGGGCCAGGTCGGCCCGGCTGCCGTGCCAGTGGAAACAGGCCTGCACCCACCCCTCGCCGCACAGCAGCGGATCGAGGTTGCGGCAGCTCAGGCCGCTCACCCGGCTCAGCAGCTGGGGATCGAGGTAGTCAGGGCCCACCTTGAAGGGCTGCAGTCGCAGGCCCCGCTCCCGGGCCAGGGCCGCCAGGCAGAGCGACAGCAGGGTCTTGCCGCTGCCGCTGCAGGGCGCCGCAATCAGGCAGGGCAAGGGCGTGGGGGGCCGGCCCGGCCCTAACTGGGAAGCAGCTTGGCAGCGATCGGGGCCGCACCGGCCAGAAGGGGGTTGGTGGTGTCATGGCCGCCGGACAGCAACCGGGCCACCTCCACCTCCTCACTCTCGTTCGGCAGGGGCACCACGTCCTCCGCCAGCTCCATCGAGGCCATGCCGCCGGCCTCCAGGCGCATGCAGCCGCCGGACTCCGAGCACAGGATCACGCACAGCGGCGGCCGCCCGGCGGGAGCGCAGATCAGCCGCAGGCCCACCAGGGCGCCCGGGTGAATCTTGGGGCTGCCCACCGGCACCGGCATCAGCCGGAACTGCACCGACGAGCCATCGGCCCGCTGGAACTCGGCGCCGATGCCGGAGCCGGCACCGTCGGCGTCCACGGGGTAGGAGTCGATCAGCTGCCAGCCGAGGCGGTCGGCGAGCCAGGCCGCCAGCAGCAGCCCCTTGAGCGGATGGTCACCCTCCACGTCGATGTCCAGCTGCACCACGTGATCGAGGGCATCGCGCCGTGAGGGCGGATCGAACACCATCGCCAGCGATTCCCGCCAGCTGCGCAGCCGCAGCCAGTTGAGGTCGTTCACCGCCTGCCCCACCGCGATCCGCTGCACCAGCAGGTCGATGCAGCGGCGCGGCTGGCCCAGGGAGCTGTCCACCACCAGGCGACGGGGGGGCGGGGCGAGGGCGTCGAGCAGTTCCGGGGCCTCGTCCAGGCTGCTGTTCCACCACACCCAGCAGGGCAGCTCGTCCGGGATGAGCGGCTGCACCAGCTCGAGCTTGCTCTTCAGCACATCGCGCCCCCCCCGCAGGACCACCACGTCACCGCAGGCCGGACCGCCGGCCCCCTCCTCGGGCAGGGGACAGTAGGCCGCCACCAGGGTCTCCAGGGGCCGGCCCCCGTCCACAGTGGGGGCCAGGGTGATCAGACGCCGCGGCATGTGGGAGCTGATGGCGCTGTCCACGAACTGGCCGCGCAGGTCTTCGGCCTCCTGGCTGCCGGGCTGCTGTCCCAGCCGCCAGGCCAGGCGCTGGTCCATCACCGCCGTGCTGAACGGCAGGTCGAGGGCCGGCACCGCCGCCTTGGCGGCCTCGATCAGCTCCGCTTCCATCAGGCCGGTGAGCGGCCCCTGGATGCGGCCGGTGCGGATCAGCTGCTGCTGCAGCCAGGAGGGCTCGTACACCACCAGGGTGAAGGTGGCCGCGCCGTTGGAATGCTGCAGGTCCTCCCCCCAGAGGCGTTCCAGGTAGGGCGCCACATCGGCGGGGGGAAGGGCTGTGGGGGCCTGGAGGGTGAGCTGGGCGGACATCGGGGCGGGGCGATGGAGAAGCAGGCGGGAAGCGGCGGGTGTTCAGGGACGACGCCACACCAGGTCGTCTTCGGCCAGCAGGTTGTCGGCGGCGGCCGGGCCCCAGGTTCGGGCCTCGTAGGGATGCACCGGCAGCTGCCAGGGCGCATCCTCGATCAGCTCCAGCAGGGGGGTGTAGAGGCGCCAGGCGGCCTCCACCTCGTCGTTGCGGGTGAACAGGGTGGGTTCGCCGAGCATGGCGTCGGCCAGCAGGCGCACGTAGCCCTCGTCGCTGGGTTCCCCGAAGCTCTCGTCGTAGCTGAAGGCCATGTCCACGGGGCGGCTGCGCATGCCGGAACCGGGTGCCTTCACCTCGAACTTGATCTCGGCCCCCTCGTCCGGCTGGATGCGCAGAATCAGCTGGTTGGGGGTCGGGGCGCCACTGGCGGCGTCGAACAGGTGCACCGGTGCCTCGCGGAAGGTGAGCACCACTTCGGAGAGGCGTTTGGGCAGCCGCTTGCCCGTGCGCAGGTAGAAGGGCACCCCCTGCCAGCGCCAGTTGTTGATGAACAGCTTCATCGCCACGTAGGTCTCCGTGGTGCTGTTGAGGTTCACCCCGGGCTCGTCGCGGTAGCCGGTGATCGGGCGGTTCTTGCTTCCCCCGGCGCTGTACTGGCCCCGTACGCAGCACTTCCAGGGCTCGCTCTCGTTGGCCAGGTGGGCGGCCTGCAGCACCTTCGCCTTCTCGTTGCGGATCGCCTCGGCATCGAAGCGGCCGGGGGGTTCCATCGTGGTCAGGGCCAGCATCTGGGTGAGGTGGTTCTGCACCATGTCGCGCAGGGCACCGGAGGTCTCGTAGTACCCGGCCCTCTCTTCCACCCCCACCGTTTCCGCCGCCGTGATCTGCACGTTGGCGATGTAGTTGCGGTTCCAGATCGGCTCGAAGATGGTGTTGGCGAAGCGGAGCACCAGGATGTTCTGAACCGTCTCCTTGCCGAGGTAGTGGTCAATGCGGAAGATCTGCTTCTCTTTCGCACACCCCAGCACGACCCGGTTGAGCTCCTGGGCACTGGGATAGTCCGTGCCGAAGGGCTTCTCGATCACCACCCGGCTGCGCTCGGGATCGCTGAGCAGTCCCGCGGCGGCCAGGGCGCGGGTGCCACTGCCGTAGAAGGCCGGCGACACCGACAGGTAGAAGGTGCGGTTGCCGCGGGTGGCCCGCAGCCGGTCGATGCTCTCGAGCCGCTCGCCCAGCTTCACGATCGAGGCCGGATTGGAGAGATCGGCGGGCTCGTAGAAGAGCCCGGCCGCGAAGGCCTCCCAGGCGGCGGGATCCTCCGCGATGGTGCTGGCCAGCGACGTGGCCATGCGCGAGCGGAACTCGTCGTCGCTCCAGGGCCGCCGGGCACAGCCCAGCACGGCGAACTCGCTGGGCAGGCGCCGCTGCCGGTGCAGTTCGAACAGGGCGGGGACCAGTTTGCGGTGGGTGAGGTCACCGCTGGCCCCGAAGATGACGATGCTCTGGGGCGGAATGACCCGCTCCTGGCGAAGGCCGATCCGCAGGGGATTGGTCAGGACGGCGGCCATGGGGGGTGGGCTGGTCCTTCTGGTTTAACGACCCCAGCGCCGATGCCCAGGACTGCCGGCGGCTTTGTGACCCCTTCTGTGTGCGAACACGAAAAAAGCCCGCCGTTCGGCGGGCCTGGTCGAGGCGCTCGGGCGCGCTGGTGCGCCCACGGCCTGCAGGTTCAGTGGCCCGCAGATCAGTAGGTCTCCACGTGCCAGCGGTCGGCCTTCTTGAGCTGGGGCCGCAGCTCGCTCCAGTCGATGCCCTTGGCCGAAGCCGCGGCGGTCATCGCTTCGTCGATGCCGGGCTCCATGCCCCGCAGGCCGCACATGTAGACGTGGGTCCTGGAATCTTCGATCATCGTGAAGATCTCCTCGGCGTTCTCCAGCACCCGGTCCTGGATGTACATGCGGCCGCCCTTGGCGTTCTTCTGCTCGCGGCTGATCGCCTTGGTGTAGCGGAAGTTGTCCGGGAACTGGCTCTGGTAGTGCTCGAAATCGGCGTCGTAGAGCAGGTTGGCCGTGGTGGGCACACCCATGATCAGCCAGGCCTTGCCGCGGAAGTTCCAGCCGTTCTTCTCGCGCTCGGAAGGCTCGAACATGCGGCGCAGATAGGCGCGCATCGGAGCGATCCCCGTGCCGGTGGCCAGCATGATCACGTTGGCCTCCTCGTCTTCGGGCAGGAGCATCTCCTTGCCCACCGGGCCGGTGATCTTCACCTTGGCACCGGGCTCGATGTCGCACAGGAAGGTGGAGCAGACGCCGTTGATGGTCTCGCCGTCCTTCTCGTACTGCAGCTGGCGCACACAGAGGGAGACCGTGTGATCGGCCATGTTGTCGCCGTGGCGGGTGCTGGCGATCGAGTAGAGGCGCAGCTTGTGGGGTTTGCCGTTGGCATCGGTGCCGTCGGGAATGATGCCGATGCTCTGGCCTTCCACGTAGTGGAGCTGGGGATCGCCACCGGCCAGGTCGAAGGTGATGTGGTTCACCCGGCCGATGGCCCCCTCCGCCAGCAGGCTGTAGTTCTCGGTGACGGTGCCCAGGAACGGGTCCTTCGGCTTGTAGAGGTTGACGGGAACGGCGGCGTGGGACACGGCGGCGGGTTTCGAAGGAGCAGCGGCGGGGGCCGGGGCAGGGGAGGCTGCGGGGGCGTCGGTGGCCGTCGCCGAGAGCGCGCCGGCGACCTCGACGGCGGTGATGCGACCACCCTGGCGGGCGATGGTCTGCATCGTGCTCTGCAGCTGGGGGAAGGGCACCGTGAAACGTCGTTCAGCCTGACGTTGGCGGCCGATGCCGAAGGCTTCGACCACCACGGTGACCATGCGGCTGTCGGACTGAGAGGCGCTGCCCGTTGAAACACGCATGATGGCTGGGTCTCCGGCAAAAAATCCGGCTGATCATAGGAAACACACCGAACCGTCGATCTCTGGCGGAACGGCTTAGGTTTGTGCCGCAGCACACACAGCTCCCGTTGGCGCAGCTCCTCGCATCGCCTCTCGTTGCTCCGTCCTCGACTGCCGGGCCCGAGGCCCCTGGGCCGATGTCTTCCTTCAGCGGCAGCTGCAGTCTCGACACCATCCAGCAGGACATGGAGCGGCTGTCCCAGGGGACCCGCCGCCTGGCTGTGCAGCTGCGGCTGGGCCTCGAGCCGGATTTTCTCTGGAGCGTGCTGACCGATTACGCCAATCTCAGCCGCTTCATCCCCAACCTCGCCAGCTCCCGCCAGCTCTGGCGTCGTGGCAACCGGGTCTGCCTCGAGCAGGTGGGCACCCAGCAGTTCTGCGGGATGCGCTTCACCGCCAAGGTGGAGCTGGAACTCGAGGAAGACCGCGAAGCCGGTGAGCTGCGTTTCGCGATGAACCGGGGTGATTTCCGGCGCTTCGAGGGCATGTGGCGGATCCACCACGACGGCTCGATCACCAGCCTTCTCTACGAACTGATCGTGCAGGGCCGCCCCGGCATGCCGATCGGGCTGATCGAGCAGCGGCTGCGGGACGACCTGGCCAACAACCTGCGGGGTGTTCAGCTCGAAGCCATGCGCCGCGCCGGACTCGCCTGAGAACCGGCCTCATCAGCCCCCGCTGAGCCGGCGGAGGGACCTGGTATAGGACGTCCAGCGTGAGCGTTGCGCTTCCGCCCGCAACGGAAGCTGGATGCATACCCCCAAGGGGATTCGAACCCCTGTCGCCTCCGTGAAAGGGAGGTGTCCTAGGCCTCTAGACGATGGGGGCGAGGCCACAGCAGGAACGGCTTCAGGACTGGTGTCTTGGCCGTTGTGCTGATGGAAGGAAGCTACGGGTCAGGGTGACCCTTCGTCAAGGCAGCCTGGCGCTGTCCGGTCCAGACCGGCACGGTCACGTGGAAGCAGGCCCCTTCCCCCGGCTGGGACGCCACCCAGATCCGGCCGCCATGGACTTCGGCGATCCGCCGGCAGACCGAGAGCCCCACCCCGTAGCCCGAGGTGGTGTCGGCGGTCTGCGGCAGGCGCACGCGGTCCTGGAAGATCCGCTGCTGTTCCTCCGCTGGGATGCCGGGGCCGCTGTCGCAGATGCTCACCTGCACCCACTGGTCGGTGCGGTGCAGCAGGGTCAGGCTCACCTTGCCCTGCTCCGGGGTGTACTTGAAGGCGTTCTCCAGCAGGTTGAGCAGCACCTGGTGCATCCGCCGCTCATCGCCGAACACGTCCGGCAGGTCGGCCGGGATGTCGGTCACCAGGCGCAGCTCCCGCCCCACCCACAGCTTCTCCAGCTCCAGGATGGTTTCCGCCGCCAGCTTCCCCAGGCTCAGACGCTTCGGGTTGAACAGGGCCTCCCAGCGGGTCGTTCCCACCTCCAGCAGGTCCTTGGAGAGCTCCTCGATGTCGTTGAGCCGCCGCCGCACCACATCCTGGAAGCGGCGTTCATCGATCTGGCCGAGGGCGTGGCTCTGCATGGCCAGCTTGGCCGCCGTGAGCGGGGTGCGCAGTTCGTGGGCGACCATGCGGAGCAGGCGCTCCTGGACGCCGAGGCGCTCGATCAGGGTCTCGTTCTCCTGACGCAGCACCAGCAGTTGGTCCTCCAGTTGCAGTTCCCGCTGGGAGCGGCTGCCATCGAAGTCCAGGGAGTTCGGCTGCAGACCCAGACCCTTGACCGCCTCCACGTGCTGCCAGCGGGGCAGCCAGCTCTGCAGCCGCTGGGTGATCGGATTGCCCGCGAACACCTGTTTGGGGGGTGGGGCCAGCTTGACCAGGGCGGGGGTGGCCAGCAGCCGGTGCAGCTCCAGCAGTTCGGGCTGACGCCGGGGATCGGCGATCTCCAGGTTGACCTCGAAACCCAGCTCCTCCTGGCGGAGGAACTGGAGCAGGGTGCGCAGATCAGGACTGGCCAGATGATGGCTGGTAGCCACCAGCAACAACTGGAGAACCTGCCGCTCGCCGGGGAGCGCGCCTGTCAGCGAGGGATCCGTGCTCACGCAGCCACGTTATGGGGTCTGGGCATGGCCGGTCCATCGTGGCTATGAGAAAAGGAACGTGTCCTGACCGGTCGTCCGGATCAGGCCCCTTCCCAGGACTGGTGTTCCCAACCCATGCGCAGTGCCGCCCCAAGCCGGATCCAGCTGGACAGCAGCCTGCGGCGCTGGTTTTCCCGCAACCTGGGTCTGTGGCGCTCCCGCCGGCTGTATTTCTTCTCGGATGGGGAGGCCCTGCGGGTCGACATGATGCTGCGGGTGGAAGCCTTCTCCGAGCCGATCGAAGGGGAGGCCGCCTACCGGTTCACCTGGTGGCCCGACGAGGACCACGCCTTCTTCGAGCGCAAACCCCGCTTCGTTCCCACCGGCACCATGGAGGCCTACCTGTGTGGGCACCAGCTGCGGCGCAGCCGCGGCTACCTCTGCGGCAGCCCCACCAAGAGCCAGATCCGGCAGGTGGATGAGCACGAGCTGATCTTCGAGTCCCACTTCCAGGAATGGGACATCCTCGAGCACATCCGTCTGGTGGATCAGGACCGCTACCGCGCCCGGTCGATCTATTCCTGGCGGGACGGCGCCCTGGAGCTGGCGGAGACCCACCATGAGATCCGGGTCGAGGAGGCCGGGGTCGCCCTGGTGGCCTGAGCACTGGCTTCCCCTGCCCTGCCTGGCCGTTCCCTGGCTGTGCGTGCCCGCTCCGGTCGCCCCATGCCGCGATCGCCGGAGCGGGCGATGCAGCAGCATGGAACCATCCGGATCCGCTGCCTGGTGTTCCTGCTCCGCCGCTACGGCCTGCTGCTGCTGGCCCCTGCCCTGGCTCTGCCGTTGTGGTGGGCAGCCGCCCCAGCCCTGGCCGCTCCGGCCACCGAAGCGGAGATGGATCTCTACACCCGCATCGCCGCCGTCAACGTCTGCATCGCCCGGGCGGCAGGCGTGGAGTTCGACAAGGCCGTCGCCATCGCCGGGGAGACGATCGCCCAGGTGATCCAGGGCCAGCATGCCGGTGCCATCACCCAGGTGGGGGCCAAGCCCCTGAGCCTGGAGGATCTCCGCAAGGGATCGATCAACTCCGCGGTTCTGGGCGCCGCGGAGGTCTGCCCGAAGGAGGTGCCGGACGAGGTGCGCAGCATGGTGGATGCCGCCCTGAAGCAGGCCGGCGCCACCGAGACGCCCGAGACGCCGAAACCCGCCCAGACCCCACCCACCCGCAACTGAGCCCCATGGCCACGGTGCGCCTCGCGGACTACCGTCCCAGCCCCTGCCTGATCGCGCGCACCGACCTGACGGTGCGGCTCTTCGCCGATCACACCGAGGTCGACACCCGGCTGGAGCTCGTGCCGAACCCCGCGGGTTTCCCCGGCCCCCTGCTGCTGCGGGGGTTGGAACTGGAGCTGCTGGAGCTCCGGCTCGATGGCGTGGCGCTGGCGCCCCCGGCCTGCCGCCTGCTGGAGGATGGCCTGGTGCTCGAGGCCCCGCCGGCCCGGCCGTTCGTGCTGGAGAGCCGTGTGCGGCTCCACCCGGAGACCAACACCACCCTCGAGGGGCTCTACGTCAGCGGTGGGCTGTTCACCACCCAGTGCGAGGCCGAGGGCTTCCGGCGCATCACCTTTCATCCCGACCGCCCCGATCTGCTCAGTCCGTTCCGGGTACGGATCGAGGCCGATCGCCAGGCCTGCCCGGTGCTCCTCTCCAACGGCAACTGCATCGAGGCCGGCCTGCTGGAGGATCCCGCCGGCCAGGGGCGCCACTACGCGGTCTGGGATGACCCGTTCCCCAAGCCCTCCTATCTCTTCGCGCTGGTGGCCGGGCGCCTGGAGGAGGTGAGCGACCTGTTCACCACGGCCAGCGGCCGCCCGGTGAAGCTGCGCATCCATGTGGAGCCGGGCGATGCGCCGTACACCGCCCACGCGATGGCCTCGCTCAAGCGGGCGATGGCCTGGGATGAGCAGCGCTATGGCCTCGAATACGACCTCGACGAGTTCAACATCGTCGCCGTGCGCCACTTCAACATGGGCGCCATGGAGAACAAGAGTCTCAATATCTTCAACTCCAAGCTCGTGCTGGCCGATGCCGAAACCGCCACCGATGCAGAGCTCGAGCGCATCGAGAGCGTAGTGGCCCATGAGTACTTCCACAACTGGACCGGCAACCGCATCACCTGCAGGGACTGGTTCCAGCTCTCGCTCAAGGAAGGACTCACCGTCTTTCGGGATCAGAGTTTCACGGCCGATCTCCACGGCCAGGCCCTGAATCGCATCGAGAACGTTTCGCTGCTGCGCAACACCCAGTTCCGGGAGGATGCCGGCCCCACGGCCCATCCGGTGCAGCCGGACGCTTACCAGGCCATCGATAATTTCTACACGACGACGATCTACGAAAAGGGTGCTGAGGTGATCAGAACCCTCCACACCCTGCTGGGCGAGGAGACCTTCATGCAGGGCATGGCGCTGTATGTGAGCCGCCATGACGGCAGTGCCGCCACCTGCGACGACTTCCTGCAGGCGATGCTGGATGCCGCCGAGCGGGCCTGGGCCGAGGGCAGCCCTGCCCTCCCCAGCTTTTCCGGGGAGCAGTTCCGCCGCTGGTACCACCAGGCCGGCACTCCGGAACTGCACATCCGCCGCCACTGGGATGGCGAGGCCGGCCTGCTGGAGCTGCAGATCCGTCAGCACACCCCAGCCACGCCGGGGCAGCCGGACAAGCTGCCCCTGGTGATCCCCCTGGCGATGGGGCTGATCGACCAGGCGGGCCTCCCCCTGCCGGTGCGGTTCGAGGGGGAGGATCCCGATGCACTCCCCGGGTCCTCGCTGCCCTGGGGCCGGGGCACCCGCCTGCTGGTGATTGACCGGGAGGACCAGAGCCTGCGGCTGGTGGGGCTGCCCCGCCAGCCCCATCCGCCGGCCCTCTCGCTGCTGCGTGGTTTCTCGGCTCCGGTGAAGCTCGCGCTGGGTCGACCCAGCAGCGAGCTGGTGCATCTGCTGGCCCACGACAGCGACCCCTTCGCCCGCTGGGATGCGGCCCAGCTGCTGCTGCGCCAGGCGGTCCTCGCCCGGGCCGCCGGCCACCCGGATGGGGGGCTGGAGGAAGCCCTGGTCGTGGCGTTCCAGCGCATCCTGGAGGATCCCGTTCTCTCCGAGGCCAGCCGCAGTGTGCTGATGGCCCTGCCGGGCCTGCCGGAGCTGGAGGATGCCGCTGCCGAGCCGGATCCTCCGGCCCTGTTCGAGGCCCTGCTGGCCCTGCAGCGGCTGTTCGGCGAAGCCCTGGCCGATCCGCTGCGCTCCGCCCTGGACCGCTGCCGGCCCCAGTGGGGCCTGTCCTGGCCCGAGGGCAGCGGTGCCCGCCGTCTCACCGGCACGATCTGGGCCTGGCGGGCCGCGGCCGGCGATGCCGATGTGCTGCAGGCGGCCCGCCACGCCGTCGACGGTCCCTCGATGACCCTGGCCCGTGCCGGCCTGCGCGCCCTGCAGTGTCTGGCGGTGCCGGAACGGCAGGCTGCCCTGGAGGCCTTCTACCGGCGCTGGCAGGACCGGCCGGTGATCCTCGATGCCTGGTTCGCTCTGGAGGCCTCAGCCCCCTTCCAGGATGGGCTGGAGCGGGTGGCCCGCCTGCTGGAGCATCCGCGCTACGACCCGGCCGCGCCCAATTCCGTGCGGGCTGTGCTGGGGGGACTGGCGGGCAACACCCCGGTCTTCCACGCCGCCGATGGGCGGGGGTATCGCTTCATGGCGGCGCAGATCGCCGCGCTGGATCACCGCAACCCGATCACCGCCTCCCGCATGGCCAAGGTGTTCAGCCGCTGGCAGAGCTATGGCCCCGAACGCCGCCATCGCATGCGGGACGCCCTCTCCGAGCTGGCCGCCGCTGAGCTCTCCACCAACACCCGCGAGGTGGTGGACCAGTGTCTCGCGGCTGCAGAGGGCGTTGGAGAGGGCCCCTGAGCCCTGGCCTCTGCCCCTACCTGCTGCCGGGTAGGCCTGAGCGGATCTCCTGGTGCAGCCGGCGGAAGGCGGCGCGCCGCGCGGCGCCGCCCTCGGGTCCGGCATGGA
>NZ_JBKKKY020000010.1:0-75246 GCF_046613545.2 Aphanothece microscopica RSMan92
GGGATCGTGTCGGCCGCGAGACGCTTGCGTTCTACGAGCAGCTGCTGCGCCAGAACGCCTCTGGCGGCACCCGCCCCACCCTGAACACGCCAGGCTCCTGATGATCACCGAAGCTCTGCTGCGCACCCAGGCCTGGCGCTACCCGCCGCCCCTGATCGAAGGCCAACTCCGCGACATCCCACGCATCGCGTCCAACATCGGCTTCGCCCTGCGCCGCCATGCCGGTGCCGATCCGCGCAACCTGTCTCTGATGGACCTGGGGGGCGGCGTGGGGCTTTTCTCCATCGGTTGCGCGGCGCTGGGCATGCGGCGCGTCGTGCTGGTGGACGACTTCAACGACGAGGTCAACCAGGCCACCGGCAGCACCATCCTGGACCTACACCGCTCGATGGGCATCGAGGTGCACTCCCGCGATGTTGTGACCTGCGGCATCGGCGACATCGCGGGCACGTTCGACATCATCACCTCGTTCGACAGCATGGAGCACTGGCACCACTCCCCCAGGGCGCTGTTCGCGCAGGTGGTGGCCAGACTGAAGCCCGGGGGCACCTTCCTGCTCGGCGTGCCGAACTGCGCCAACCTGCGCAAACGCCTGACGCTGCTGTTCGGCCGCGGCCAGTGGAGCACGATGCGTGACTGGTATGAGGTGCCGGTGTTTCGCGGTCACGTCCGCGAGCCCGATGTGGCCGACCTGCACTACATCTGCCGTGACATGGGGCTGGTGCGCTCCGAAATCATCGGCCGCAACTGGCTGGGCCACCTCTCGTCCAGGCGCTGGGTGCGTCTGGGCGCGGCGCTGTTCGACCACCCGCTGCGCCTGCGCCCGCAGCTGTGCTCCGACATCTACCTGCTGGCCCAGAAGCCCACGGGCTGACGGGCGACGAGCCATGGCCCAGGTCTACCTGTTGTCGACCCGCCAGGACGCGACCGACCTGCCTCGCATGCAGGTCGCCGCGGAGCGTGACCGTGTGCGCCAGCACTGGCTGACCGGCCGCCCCGAAGACGCCGACCTGATCCTGTTCACCGACCCTGCCGTGCCCGACATGGCCGACATTCGGCAGCACCCGCTCTACAGGCAGCACGCATCCCGATGCTTCGTGATGGCAACCGGCGACCGCGTGCTGCCCTTCGTGCCGGGCCTCTTCGCCTGTCCCGAAAAGACAACTCATCCTGTCCACCGCAGCCGCACCGGTCCCTACCTCAGGGTGGCCTTCGAGCCGCCGGCGCCCGACGAAGCGGAAGGGTTGCATCCCTCCGAACCTGCCGAGGAGCTGCTGTTCTCGTTCGTGGGCCGCACCGAGACGGCGGCCGTTCGCGAACGCATCGCCAGGCTGCGTCATCCCCGAGGCGTGGTGATCGATGCGTGCCTTCCCGACCGGGGCCTGGCACCGGCCGCATTTCGGCGCCTGCTGGCACGCAGCCGTTTCGTGCTCTGCCCTCGGGGTTACGGCAGTTCCAGCTTCCGCCTGTTCGAAACCTTGAGGGCCGGCCGCGTGCCGGTGATCGTGTCGGACGAGTGGATCCCCTGCTCGGGGCCCGATTGGCCGTCTTTCTCGTTGATGGTGCGCGAAGACAAGATCAGCTCCCTCCCGGCGCTGCTCGAGAAGGCCGAGACTCAGTATGCGCAAATGCAGCAGGCCGCCCGCCGGGCCTGGGCCGAGTGGTTCGCCACAGATGTCGTCTTTCACCGCACCGTGGAGTGGTGCCTCGACCTCGCCCGGCACCAGCCCGCATCGCGCCGATGGGACGACCGCCACTACCGCCTGGGCCGCTGGCGGCCGTCGATGCTGCGCTGGCAGTGGGCTGGCCGTCACTGGCGGCGCCGCCTGAGGGCTGCTGCATGACATGACCCGGGCTGACGACATCAGCATCGTGATCCCTACCTACGGCCGCGAGGCCGTGCTGGTGGACACACTGCGCGCTCTGATGGCGCAGCCCGTGAGGGCTGCCGACATCATCGTGGTCGACCAGACCCCGCAGCACGAACCGCAGACGGTCCAGTCTTTGCAGCGGTGGTCTGCCAGCGGAGAGCTGCGCCACGTGTTTTTCGCGCCGCCCAGCATCCCCCGCGCGATGAACCTTGGCCTGTTGCTGGCCCGCACCCCGTACGTGCTGTTCCTGGACGACGACATCGTGCCCGCCCCGGCGATGGTCGCCTCTCTCGCCCAGGTGCTGAACAGCCTCGATGCGCGCACCACCTGCGTGGCCGGCCAGGTGCTTCAGCCAGGTGAAGCCGTGATCCCGCGCAGCAGCTGGCGGCATAGCTGGTTCCCGTTCAACAGCGCCGAGCCGGCGATGATCGACGACGTGATGGCTGGCAACCTGTGTGTCCATCGTGAATCGGCCATCCACATCGGAGGCTTCGACGAGAACTTCCGCGGTGCCGCCCTGCGCTTCGAGAGCGAGTTCGCTCGCCGCGTGCGCGCCTCGGGCGCGACGATCGAATACCGCCCCGAGGTGAGCATGCACCACCTGAGGGCCGAGCGGGGCGGCACGCGTGCCAAGGGCACACAGCTGACCACCTGGCGGCCCCACCACTCGGTGGGCAAGTACTACTTCGCCTTCCTTGGCGGCCTGTGGCAAGCGTTCCAGGCTGTGCTGGTTTACCCGTTGCGCTCGATCCGCACCCACCATCACCTGGCCGCCCCGTGGTGGATCCCGGCGACTCTGCTGGCTGAGCTCCTTGGGATGGGTTGGGCAGCGTGGCTGCGCCTGAAGGGGCCGAGGCATGTGGATCTGCGCGACCCTGTAGCGCTTGGCAATCTTCAATAGAGGCAGAACTCTGTCTACACTACCGACAGCATTTCTGGGCTTAGCGGTCTACCCCGAAAATCAGGTCTGGCCGAATGTAGTTGCTTTCGTCGCCAGTGCGCGGCGAAACTCGCCGACGAGTGAAATCGTCTTGATCACCTCACCTTTGGGGTCGCGCGACCGCGCCGAATTCCAACGTCATGGTGTGTCAAGCCTGCCACTTGCCGACCCCTCTCCTGTGGGACATGAAGCTGATCCAGAGCATCGTCAGCTGCGCAAGCAGTGGGTCATGTCGCTCTACGCGAAGAGACATCTGCATTACGCCCATGCTCTTGAGCAGATGGCTTCACGCCATGTATTGCTGACTGATACACGCGATGTTGTTGTTGCTGGAGAGTTGAGTGCTCTTGGCGCTGGAAGAAATCTGCTCTTGGCGCAAGAGAATGTGACGCTATCTCTCGGCTCAGAGCCCACAAATCGGAGCTGGATCGTGAAATGTTACGGACAAGAAGAGATGGAGAGACTGCATGAAAGGAGGATACTCTGTGCCGGAACAGTGTACGGGCCCAGCGATGCCCTGCTGGTCTATGTCCGGGAGATGTCTCAAGAGTTCATGCGCGTCGGTATCGTGCGCATCACGGAGTTTGGTGATCAGCCAGTCCACAACTATTTGGCGTACAGCGGGCGATTGCCTGTGTATGAAGTTAGTACAGCAGAGGCCGGTGGAATTAAGACAATTGGTTTGCTACCCAAGCGCCGCTTTATGTTGGGATGGGTGAGAGACTCCTTGGCTCTACGTGCACGGCAGAAGACCGTGATCTATCACCAATACGATCGCCATATGAACTCAAGAGTGTTTCGCTGGGCTTTCGCTCACGCCTCAGCCGACTCAAATTTGCAATCGTACTCTGATCACCAATGACTTGATGGGATTGTCTAAGATATGATGCGCGTAGATCGCGTCGGGCCCTCCAGCAAGAACTCAGATATCTCCGCAAGTCGAGGAATGGCCAATGTGCATATTCCTCGTCATCCGGACTTGGTGTGGCAAATTTGAATTCATGGAATGGTTTTCCTGAGGCGGTTGGCATTGTATCTATAGAGCTTTTGACCTTTGAAGATGATTGCAAATCTATCTGGCGCTTCTTTCTTGATTTGGGATCAATCAGTTTTCGTGGTCGGCTGTCTATTGGCGTGCGCCTAGATAGTGTGTAGATTGAAATTGCTAAGCTGGATTCTCGGTAAAGACGACGTATAGCGCGTTCTGGATCGTTTCGCTAAAGATGGGAGTTTCGATGCTGCAATCCTGGGTCAAGGAACTTGATAGCCGAATCCTCGGCTCAGCCTTGGCGTCTGCCCGCCGCGCATATCGCATGAACAGGTCCGGCGTGCGGGTCGGTCTGAACGGTACGCTCTCATGGCAGGTCGACATGAAAGCGCGTAACCAAGTCGCGGAACTGTGCGATATGCATGGATCAGATAAGGGATCTCGCATGGCGAGTGGTCATTCTTACCAGTGGCCGCCGCACCGTTACTGTGAGTTCTATGCGCGCATGTTCGATCACTGTCGCTTCAGTATTGGGAGGGTGTTCGAATGTGGCATTGGTTCTAGCAATGCAGCGATCTCTTCCAGCATGGGTCCGAACGCGCGCGCAGGGGCTTCCCTTCGAGTCTGGCGAGACTATTTCCCCAATGCACAGATCTATGGTGCCGACATCGATCAGACTGTTTTGTTTCAGGAAGACCGCATTAAGACCTATTTTGTCGATCAGATGTCGATTGACTTGATAGAGAAGATGTGGCTTGATATAGGTGTTGCTGATTTTGATCTCATTATCGATGATGGCTTGCACACTGTGGCTGCGGCAGAAACCCTTTTCAACAACTCATTCTCGAAGCTCAGGCAAGGTGGCGTTTATGTAGTTGAGGATATGCTTTGGGAATATGCAGTGTCTCTCTGCGATCGGCTTCGTCATCTCGGGTGTTCCCCTGAGATTGTAAGTTCGACCATGCTTTCCGGGCACCCTGACTCATTTCTCGTCATCATTCGCCGCTAACTAGGCGACGCATCCCAATCCAGCAGATTGTGGACGTCGAAGATCAGGCTCCAGATTCCTATATGGCACAGAGATGATGCGAGTTGCCTTGCTTTCGGCGGCTCCACAAGCTGCCTGTGGCAGCATGTCTATTCACGCCGAGCTGGTGCGTCGGAGCGTTGAGGCGGTGGCTCCAGATGTCCAGCTGCGCACCGTGCATCTGCTGCGCCGGCAACCCCGCGGTGCAGCGGAGCGCCTGGCGGCGGTCGCGGCGGCCCGCTGGCGCTCCAGCCAGGTTAAGGCCGATGTGGTGCACTGGCTCGATGGCAGCCATGCCTATCAGGCTGCCGGCCTGCCCTGGTCGCGCACGCTGATCACCGTGCACGACCTGATCCCCGCTCTCCAGGCCGAGGGGCACTTCCCCGGGGTCGAGCCTCCCGGCTGGGCGGCTCGCCAGCTCGTGGCCGCCAGCCTGCGGGCCCTGCGCCGAGCCGGGGCGGTGTGTGCCGTGAGCCAGGCCACCGCCGCTGATCTTCAGCGTCTCGGCGGTCGCCAGGTGGATGCGGTGGTGCCCCTCTGCCTGCGGCTCCTGCCGAGCCCGGCCGTCGCGACGGCCCCGCTCCCCCGGCCCTACATCCTGCACGTGGGCCACAGCGGTTTCTACAAGAACCGCCCGGCCGTGATCGCCGTGTTCGCGGCGCTGGCGCCTTCCTTCCCGCAGCTGCAGCTGGTGCTCGCCGGCGGTGCTGCCACCGATGCACTGCGGCGACAGATCGATCGCCTCGGCCTCACTGAACGGGTGCACTGGCACTCTGCGCCCAGCGACGCCGAGCTGGTGCTGCTCTACCGCCAGGCCAGCCTGCTGCTGTTTCCCAGCCTCTATGAGGGCTTCGGCTGGCCGCCGCTCGAAGCGATGGCGCTGGGATGTCCGGTGGTCTGCTCCAACGCCGGGTCGCTGCCTGAGGTGGTGGGATCCGCCGCACTGACGTGCTCACCGGAAGATCATGAAGGATTGATCCACGCTGCGAAGAGACTGCTATGCAATCGAAGTCTGAGGGTTCATTTGATCGAGCAAGGCCGTACAAACACGGCACGTTTTTCATTGGATCGTATGGGTCACGCCTATGCAAGTCTTTATGGGAGGCTTTACAGGGAGAAGGTGGATAAGATGCACTATGGCTAAGGTTGTCAGTCATTGTTCGTGGCATGCTTGAATCAGCCGTGTTGAATCGCTTTGGCTGAATCTGCAATGTTTGTATTTGATCCTTGGATGAGCATTGAGGATGGCGTTGGCTCTCTTGAAGCCTCAATGCCTTTGGTGACTGGCGGTTTCGAGGTGTCTGCCTGTTCATGCTTCTTGCACATCACGTAAACCGTAATACTTCTGGCCGATTCTGCTCGATTTAGCATTCTCTTGGCTTTGATGGGCATGGCGGTTCCTCGAATCAGGATTCATATTCCAAAAGAGTGGACTGCTGCCAGTAAGGGTCGCAGGATGCTGCCTTTGGCAACAAGTCTGCTCGGTTTAAACCCTGCAGTGGGATCTAGCGCTAGTCAACGACTTGCCTTTGATCTGGGCATGGACTTTACGCAGTCTTGCTCGGTATCCACGGATCTTTATGAGTCAGATTTTTTGCTCTATCCTTATCACTGGAGAAACGATGATTGCCAACATGTCTTCTCTTCTGGTATTTCCCAGGCCAGTGTGTGTAGCGGGCTTTGGCCACCGGTTTTGCTCCATGGTTCCACCGCTGATATCTTGTCGCCATCCGAAGTGATTATACCCTTTGACGTCTATACTTATCTGAATCCTTGCCTGATCAAGGGGTGTGAGCCGAAGAATGCTATGGCTTCGCCATTCTTTATTCCTGATCTTGTCCAGGGCTCATGGTCTCCAGTTGGAGAGATGGATACGCCTTCCATAGGGTTTTGCGGAATTGCCGCGCCGCTGAAAACCCCTTTTAATTTTACCAAGCTCACTGACATGGCGCGGCTTGGTGCTACCTATCTCTCATTTCTCGGTATCAACTCGGATAGACTCTTAAGAAGAATTCGGAATAATAGCAAGCACGCTTACAGGGCAAGGCTGATCAGAAATCTGGCAAGGGAAAAGTCTTTTAACACTTCATTCATCCTTCGCGATCGCGGAGGCCTGGTTAGCAATGCCTACTATAGGATGACCGATGATAGCCCATATATAATTGAGTATCTTGATTGCATTAATAATAATCTCTACACCATATGCACTCGGGGGACCGAGAACTACTCGGTTCGTTTTTATGAGACATTGTGCCTAGGGCGGATCCCGATACTTGTTGATTCTGACATCGTTCTGCCGTTTGATGGCAAGATTAATTATAGAGAACGATGCATTTTCATTGAGCCTGCGGAGATTTCAGCGGCCGCTGAGATTATTGCTGAGTGGCACTATTCTCGAACCGCCAAGCAGCTGGAACAGATTCAGGCGAGCAACCGGGAACTGTGGCTTACGCATCTCTCCCATGCGGCCTTTTATCCACGTCTGCTTGAGCACTATCAATCCATGCGCTGAGCGATGGATGCCGTTGGTGGCGCCCAAGTGCGCTCCACAATGGTTGTATAGGTCATTGATGCATGCTTGTCTGTACGACATGCTGTGTCCAGATGCAGGCCTCCTTGAGATATACGCACTGACATGCAGATTTGCGTTGACGCCCTGGCGGTGACCAACCTATCGGGACGCCGTGTGCTGCTGGGCCATCTCGCCGAGCTGATCGCCGCTCACCATGAGCAGCATCGCTTTGTTGTGTTGCATCATTGGGGCAACCGCGATCTCATCCGGGATCTCGGCGCTCCCGTGCGCTGGCTGCAATGCCCGGGCCTGACCCGCCACTGGACCGGCCGCCTGCTGTGGCAGCACACGCTGCTGCCGCTGCTGCTGCGCCGCCACCACATCGACGCGGTGCTCAGCCCCACCGGCGGGCTCACCCCCGCCACGGCCCTGCCGCAGATCGTGCTGGCGCAGAACCCTTGGTGCCTCGTGGCGTCTCTGCATCGCGGGCCCGCGGCCAGACTCAAGGCGGCCCTGCAGCGTCACGCCTACCGCCGGGCCCAGCGCCGGGCCCGGCTGCTCTTCTGCAATTCGGCCTTCCTGGTCCGGCTCTATGCCCGCAATGCCGGCACCCCACCCCGCCCGGAACCGATCCTGGCCAACGGCATCGATGAAGCCATCTTCCTCGCTGCACAGCCGATTGCTCGCTTCGACGCGCGGCTGCTGGAGGTGCTCACCGTGTCGGTGATGGCCCCCCATAAGGCGATCGAACTGGTGGTGGAGGCCATCGCGCTGCTGCGGGGCCGGGGTGTGGCAGTGCGACTGCGCCTCGTGGGGCCCTGGGCCGATGCGTCCTACCGGCGCCGGATCGAGCGGCAGATCGCCGCGCTCGGCCTCGCCGATGCAGTGCTGATCCAGGGCCGGGTCTCTGAGGTGGAGTTGCACGGTTTCTTCCGCCGGGCCCGGGTGTTCGTCCTGCTCAGCCGCTGTGAGTCGTTTGGCCTGCCCGCCGTGGAGGCGCAGGCATTCGGCACCCCCAGCGTGGTGGCCGATCTCGGGGCCCCACCGGAGATTGCGGGCCCCGGTGGGCTTGTGGTGCCACCGGAGGATCCCGCCGCGGCTGCTGCCGCCCTGCAGAGCCTGCTCTGTGATGCCAACGCCTGGGCGCAGGCGTCGGCCAGTGCCGTGGCCAATGCCGAGCGGTTTCGCTGGAGCACCGTCTCCCGACCACTGGTTCACTGCCTGGAGCAATGGAATCAGAGCGGCTCGGTTGACCCTGGCTAACGTCAGCCAACGGCGCTTGCTCCAGCGGCCATGGCACTGTTCGTTCTGCTCACCCTCGGTGCTGTCGCCACGCTTTCGGCCTTGGGCAACTGGCGCTCGGGCTTGATCTGGATGCTGGTGATCGCTGCCGTGCAGGATCCCCTGCGCAAGCTGGTGCCGGGGGCCCCAGGCAGCCTCCTGCTGATTGTGATCCCGGTGTTTCTGGCCACGGGCTTCGGCCTGATCAGTGCCCGCCGGCATGTGTGGTTGGGCTTCCAATCCTCCTTCCCGGCTGTGGCCCGAAGCCTGGGCTGGTTTGTGGTGGCCTGCCTTCCCGCGGCGCTCCTTTCGCTCACCTATGGCCCGGGTTCGTGGGCCTTCACGGCCTTTGGCGTGCTCTCCTACGGCATCATTCTCAGCTCGATCCTGATCGGTTTCTATTACCTTCGCTCCGAACGTGAGCTCAGGCGCCTGCTGGCGATCTACTGCCTGATCACCGCTGTGGCCTTGACTGGCACCTTCCTGGAGTATTTCAAGGTCGATGCCCTTGCCGACATTGTTGGCACGAAAGCACTGGATTTTGACTGGATCCGCTATGGCTCCGGCTACACCGTGCAGCTCCTGGCGGGCTTCTACCGCAGCCCCGATGTGATGGGCTGGCATGCGGCGGCCGCGGCGATGCTCTCTCTGGTGCTTGTTTTTGCCGGGCGCGATCCCGGGCGCTGGCGCTGGCTGGCGGTCACAGGAATTGCGATCGCCGCCCTGGCGGTATCGGGTCGCCGCAAGATGGTGTACATGCTGCCCTTTTTTCTGTTGATGGTGGTTCTGCTGATCTTGCAAAGTCGCAAGCGTGGCCTCGATCTGCAGAGCCTGGTGTTGCTGGCATTGCCCCTGCTCATTGCGTTTTCAGTAGGCAACTGGCTGGGCGCGGAATCTGAATTCGTTCGGTATTACACCGATAACCCCAATGATGTAGCTGTCCAGGCCCAGCGGCATGGCTGGGAGGCTGTGATCGGCACGTTTCAGCAGACGGGATTCTGGGGTTCGGGCCTGGGGTTCGCCACTCCTGGCGCCCAGAACATTCCGTTCCCCAGGCCCAGGGTCTGGCAGGAGAGTGGGATGAGTCGACTGATGGTGGAGCTCGGTGTGCCTGGCCTGTTGATGATGCTGGTATTCATTGGCAACCTGCTCATGGCAGGCCTGCGCAGTGCCCGCTGGCAGTTTGCGGCACACGCTCCCTTTGGCCGCTATTCCATCGCCCTGCTCGCCTTCGTGCTGGCCAACATCGCCAGCCTGGCCATCTCCGGCCAGATCCTGGCCGACCCGTTCATCGCCTGCTTCATCGGCCTGATGATGGGCATGCAGTTGTCGCTCACGCGCCTGGCCTGGCGGTTGAGAGCCGCCGAACCAGTCATGGATGGCCCTCCCCAGGCGGCGATCGCTGCCGCATCCTGAATCACTCCCGCAGCGCCGCGTGATCCAGCGCCTCGATGCCTACCAAACCCCGCCACACTGGCATCCGGGCCGGCCCTGGTTGGTGCAGACCGTCTGGTTCTGCCTGGGCTCGCCGCTGCTGGCGGCCCGCTGGCTGCCAGGGTCCCCCTGGCGCGTGCTGCTGCTGCGCGCCTTCGGGGCCCGCATCGGCGCAGGCTGCCGCCTCAAGCCCGGCGTGCGCGTGCAGCTGCCCTGGCGGCTGGTGGTGGGCGACCACTGCTGGCTGGGGGAGCACGCCTGGTTCGACAACCTCGCCCTGGTGACGCTCGGCAACCGGGTGTGCGTGTCGCAGGGGGCCTACCTCTGCACCGGCAACCACGACTTCCGCTCGGCCGGCTTCGAGCAGCGGCTGGCGCCGATCTCCGTGGGCGATGACGTGTGGATCGCCGCCCGGGCGGTGCTGGCCCCCGGCACCGTGGTGGGCCCCGGCGCCGTGATCGCCCTGGCGGCGGTGGTGAGCGGTGTGGTGCCGCCCGGCGCCCTCCTGCGGGGCAACCCGGCCGTGGTGATGGGGCAGCGGTAGGGGGCAAGCAGGCTGTGCCCAGCGCTCGGAATTATCTGACTTAGGACTTGGTAATTCACCTCTGGGTTTTCCGCCCCTCGCCTCCGTCATGCGCAGCACCATCACCGCCCGCGGCCAGACGGTCATTCCTGCTCCGATCCGTGAGCGCTTCTCGCTTGGCCCCTCGCAGCGGCTCGAATGGATCGTGGAGGCCGATGGCTCGATTCGTGTGGTGCCGGTGGATCCGTCGCCCGTGAAGGCCTTCCGCGGTCAGGGCCGCTGCGGTGGTTCCGCAGACCGCCTGGTGGCCGAGCGGCAAGGCTGAACGCCATGACGAGCGTGTCGGCGAAGCCTGATGGCTGGCCTGCTGCTGCTGCTCGACACCTCCGCCTTGCTCACCCTACGCGACGATGAGCCCGGTGCCGACCGGGTGGAGCAGGCTCTCGGGGACTCTCACCGATGTTGCGCCTGCTTCCTCAGCCGCATGGAGGTGCTCTACCGGGTGTGGAAAGACGAAGGCGAGCGGGCTGGTCGTCTGTCCTACGAGCAACTCAAGGCTCCGCCGCTCGACTGGATCGAAGCTAGCGAGCCGCTGCTGGAGCGGGCCGCCAGTCTCAAGGCCTGCCACCCTGCTGCACAAAGATCCGGAGTTCCGTGCCATCGCCGAGCTTTCTCAGGAGTGGCTCGGCTCTGAAGTTGCTCAGCCTGAGGCCACCCTGTGAATCGGGAGGCTGATCGCCTGTGCGTGTCCGGCCAGCCGCTGTCTTGATGTTCTGGATGCCGAATCCGCGTTGATCGTGCCTGCGATCACCACCCAGGCTGTGGTGGCCATCGCCGCTGTCCAGCTCAGCCACTCCCTGCGTCTGCCGATGACAGGCATCATCCTCTTCGCCGCGGCCCGCATCCATCAGGCCCGGTTCTACACCGTGGACACCGATTTCAAGGGCCTCAACGACGTTGAGGCGATTGCGAAACAAGGCTGAAAGCTTCCATTCAACGTCCCGTGATTCATCCAAGGGGGTCTGGTCATGCGCCGCATCTGGAATGGATCGTGAAGGAGGAATGCCGCCAGGTTGAACCCAGACCTGGGCTGGGCTGCGATCGGCTCAGTCGAGCCTGCCTGATGCTGCACATGTCGAGGATCAGAGGGTCATCTCACTATCTTTAGACGCCATGCTTCCAGCCCGCTCCGCCATCTTCGCTGCCCGATACCGTGGCTGATTCACTCGATCAGGTCACCCCGCTGATCCTCACGTACAACGAGGAGGACAATATCGGCCGCACCCTCGAGGGTCTGCGCTGGGCACGGCGCATCGTGGTGATCGACAGCGGCAGCACCGACCACACCCTGGAGATCCTCCATGGCTTCCCCCTGGTGGAGGTGGTGATGCGGCAGTTCGACAACTTCGCGGCGCAGGCCAACGTTGGCCTCGGGTTGATCCGCACCCCCTGGTGTCTGAGCCTGGATGCTGATCACGGCATCACCCCGGCCTTTGGCGCGGCTCTGTCTGCGCTGATCGCCACCCTGGAGACGGATGTGGCGGCTGTGCGCACGCCGTTTCGCTACCTGGTGCATGGCCGCCCCCTGCGTGGCGCGCTGCTGCCTCCTCGCATCAATCTGATGCGTCCCGGTGCGGGCCACTACGTGAACGATGGCCACGCCCACCGCTTCCTGCCCCACGGCCGCGTTGTGGAGCTGGCTGAGCCCATCCTCCACGACGACCGCAAATCGCTGGATCGCTGGCTGGAAGCCCAACGGCGCTACCTGCCCCAGGAGGTGCACAAGCTGCGCACCACCCCCCGCCACCAGCTCTCTCGCGCCGACCGGCTGCGCCTGCGCCATGGGATCGCTCCCTTCGCGGTGCTGCTGCTCTGCCTGGTGTGGCACCGCGGCCTGCTCGATGGCTGGCGCGGCTGGTATTACGCCTTCCAGCGGATGCTGGTGGAGCTGATGCTCAGCCTGATGCTCTGGGAGGCGCGGCAGTCGGAGGTTGTGGGTGACGTTCCGCGTGGCTGATCCCATCTCCCACTTCGATTACCGCTGGTCAGAGGAGATTCCCCACACCCTCGCCTATCTGATCAGGCCGCTGTTGAGCCTGTTGCAGGAGGGCACAGCTCCTGGTTGTCGGATCCTCGATCTGGGCTGCGGCAACGGCGCTCTTAGTGCCCACCTCAGCCGCCTTGGCTACCAGGTGGTGGGTGTGGATCCCAGTGTCAGCGGCATTGCTGTGGCGCGTCGATCTTTTCCTGCGGTGGCCTTTCATCAGGCTCCTGCTGCGCCTGATGCACTCCAGGCACTGGAGCTGCCGCCCTTCGATGTGGTGATCAGTACCGAGGTGGTGGAGCACTGTTACGCCCCCCGTCAGTGGGCCACAGCGGCCTTCGGAAGCCTCAGGACCGGTGGCCGATTCATCTGCTCCACGCCCTACCACGGCTATTGGAAGAATCTGGCCCTGGCGCTGAGCGGGAAGCTCGACGGTCACTTCACGGCCCTCTGGGACGGTGGCCACATCAAGTTCTTCTCACGCCCCACCCTCACCGAGCTGTTGTCGGAGGCCGGATTCGTGGATCTGAAGTTCATGGGTGCCGGCCGCTGCCCATGGTTCTGGAAGTCCATGTTGATGGCTGGGCGCCGGCCCTGAAAAGAGATGCTGCCCTGTTCACTCCCAGACAGCAGCACCCCTACCTAGGCGATCGAGGACATAAACCCGACATGATCCATCTGGTCATTCAATACGACACCAGTAATCTGCAGATCATCCAGGCACATCTCCGCTGCCTCAAGGGATATGGTGATAGTGGCTCTGAGGAGCTGGCAGTTCATGCAACGCGACCCGTTGATGCCAATCACCCCCTGATAACTCAGCTGTTTCAAGGGTGGCTGGGAGCTTGCCGATCATCGGCAGCAGCGTGACCAGAGTCCGGAAGCCATCCTCTTGGCAGACCGCCTCATGGTGTGGGTGCCGTCATCTTGACCACCGTTGACGCGGTGGCGTTCACGTTTATCTTCCTCATAGTTTCACGGGACGAACCCAGAGTGTTGGCCAGCGGTCGCCTCGATTTCGCGTGACCCTCACAAGCTTTCCCGGTCTTCGCCTGGCTAAGGGTGTGTGCCTCCGCTTGAGGCAGCGGTTCCACTGGCGTCAGCAGCGCAGCCGCAAGGCCAGGCTCACGCTGGTGAATCAGTTCTTTCCGCCTGATTACGCCGCCACCGGCCAGCTGCTCGACGACCTCACCCGGCGCCTGGCAAGCAGCGGCCTTCAGAGCCAGATCCTTACCGGCATGCCGAACTATGCCGGTGGAGCGAGGGAAGCGGCGAGTCTGGAGTTCGAGCCCAACCGCTGCATCCGCCGCACCCGCGTCACCCGCTTCTGGCCCCGGCGGATCCGCGGCCGCGCCGTGAACGGCTTGTTTTTCTGTCTGCGCATCGCGGCACGGTTGATGCGCTATTCCTGGCGCGGTGATCTCCTTTGCTACACCACCGAGCCGCCGTACCTGCCCATCGTGGGCTGGCTGGTGCACCGTCTCACCGCCACCCCCTACCTGCTGATCATCTACGACCTCTACCCCGAGGTGCTGGTGGAGCTGAAGGTGCTGCCGGCCGATCACTGGCTCTGCCGGCTCTGGCGCCACGGCAACCGGCTCGCCCTCGCCGCGGCCCAGGAGGTGGTGGTGCTCAGCCAGCCGATGGCGGATCGGATCGCGGCTCTGGCACCGGCGGTGCGGCACAAGCTGCAGGTGATTCCCAGCTGGGCTGACCCCGAAACCATCCGGCCGCTGGCCAAGCTGGCCAACCCGTTCGTGCGCGAACACGGCCTCGAGCAGGCCTTCACCGTGCTCTATTCCGGCAACCAGGGCCGCTGCCACGACCTGGTCACCCTGGTGGCCGCAGCGGCCATCCTCCAGGCCGAGCGTGACATCGTGTTTCTGATTCAGGGGGATGGACCGCAGAACACACGGCTGCGCCATCTCGTTGCCGATCTCAATCTCGCCAACTGCCGCTTTCTGCCCTGGCAGGACCCGGCCGTGCTGCCGCTCGCCCTGGCGGCCGCCGATCTGGCCGTGGTGAGCGTGGGCATCCAGGGGGAGGGTCTGGTGGCTCCCAGCAAGCTCTATGGCCATCTGGCAGCGGGCACGCCGATCGCCGCTATCACACCAGCCACCTCCTACCTCCGCCCGCTGGTGGAGAACGGGGGCTGTGGCCGCTGGTTCGCCAATGGCGATGCGGTGGGTCTGGCGGCCTGGATCCGCGCCCTTCACGCCGACCCGCCCCAGGTGGCGGCGTACGGCCGAGCGGCCCGGGAGCTGCTGCTGGCCACGGCCAGCTTGGAGAAGGTGAGCGCGGCCTACCTGAGCCTGATCCTGCGCCATCTGCCGGCCCGCAAGCGCGAGGTGCTCCGCTGCGAAGGGTTTGTGAGTTCAGCTGCAGTGGTGGACGAATTTTCCGCGGTGACTCACTAGGATGAAGACTCAGCTGTCTTGTCCATGGACATCGTCACGTACCCCTTTTGGGTACAACTGACCAGGATTCAACGATCGAGCCTCCAGGCTATCGGGCTGCTGGGCGCTGTGAACTCCTGCCGGCTCGCGGGTGGCTGATCCCCTTCTGCCACCGCGGCCAGCCAGGTTTCGCCTGGCGTCCATTCTGGGCGGTGCCCTCCTTACCACAGGACTGGCGCTCGGATGGGAGGGCCAGGCCAAGGGGGCCGATCTGGTGTTGTCGTATAGCTTCAGTCAAGATATTACTTTTAGCTATTACAAGGATAGTCAAAATAACCCTGAGACGAGTTCGCTTTCTGGATCCTTCTCGTTGAACTGCGGTCCCCTGTCGGCACTGGAGTGTGTGACCAGCCCGGGAACTGCGGCCGATCCAACCCAGGTTGAATTGACCAATGTGCAAATCAATCAGCCCGCTACTACTTTCACGGCCGGTTACTACTTCGATACAGCGGCGAATTCCTATTTTCTTGAATTCCGAACAAAAGAGCTTGATACCGGCGGAAAAGGACAGGCGCTGAGGATCGCCTTGGCCAACGCGCTTCCCCCTGGAGAGGGTCAGTCGGCTCCTTACTCATCGATCGGTTTGATAACAACTGGGAGTTTTTACTGCAAGAGCACTGATAATAACATTGGTTGCCCCGGCCAGGACAATCCATCTACTGGTCAGACGGGGCAAATCTTTTGGTTTTCTCCTGGGGCCAGTGTGAACTTGGTGAGTATCAAGATCGTTCCAGCTCCCTTCTCTTTGCTGCTCCTGGCTCCTGCCGCTCTGATCTCGCGTCTACGGCGCCGCTACACAGTGCGCACCCCAGTATCCTGATCCCGTACCCAGCGGCTGGTTCGTCAGGGTACCTGGGTCGGGGTGCTTTTGATGGGATGCTTTCCGGCTCATGACAAAGCTTCTTTCGAGCCGATGGCCGGCTGCGCGAACGACTCTTGGATGGCTCTTGGATGCCTCTACTGTCCAAGCCGTCGATAATCTTGGCTACACCTTTGGATCGGGGGTCAGCTTTTCTTGCGGCGGAAGAAATGGCACGACCACTCCTGGCGGCAGATTGACCGGCAGCTTCGCCCTCGAGTGCGGCTATGCGGCCTCCGCCCAGGATTGTCTGACCTATTTCCGGTCAGACGACAGGTCTGACCGATTGAGAGACTTACGATGGGGGCTTGGATCTATTTCAAAGGCGGATCCTAGTGCTATCAGGACATCACCACCTTTTCGCTCACCTCGCCCAAATGAACCTTGTTGTCGGGAGGCTGTGACAGCACGGAGCCGCCACTGACGAGCGTCTCCTGTCCCAAGGGGAAGACGCTGACCCTGCCATATTTCAATGGCAATGTGAGGGCTGTGCCAGCACCCTTCGGTCTTCCCCTGTTTTTCATTCCGCTGCGTCGATAGCCTGAGGCGATGGAGTTCACCGGCCGTCGCACCCGCAGTCTTGCCCGGCTGGCTGCCTACGTGCTGCTGCTGGTGTTTCTGCTCAGTCTGCTCGGCTCGGCCCTGCCCCTGCCGCTCGGCGATCCCGACCGGGCCATGTTGCTGCTCAACGAGGTGCTGGAGCGCTCCCCACTCCCCCTGATCGGCGTGCTGGCGCTCTTCTTCGGCTTTGCCGAGGACGCTCAGCCGGCCATCTGGGAAGTGATGCTGGCCCGCGGGTTGCGGCCGCTGCTGCGCCTGGCCGCCCTCGCCTATCTGCTGCTGGCCCTCGCCGTTCTGGGCCTGGCCGATCGCATCGAAGCCAACGGCGTGCAGTTGCTCTCCGGCCAGCTGCAGACCTCGCTGCAGAGCCTGGAGCGGTTGCGCCGGGGTGTGGATCAGGCCGGGGATGCCCAGACCCTGCAAACGCTGCTGGCCCAGGATCCCCGCCTCATCCAGGCCATGCAGCAGGCCGGCATCACCGTGGGCGAAGCCCGCACCTTCCCCCAGCAGCAGGCCCTCGCCCGGCAGCTGCTGGAGCGCGCCGAGGGGAACCTGCGCCAGACAGGCCAGCGGCGCCGCGCCGATGCCAGCGGCAACCTCACCCGCCAGAGCGTGCGGCTGGTGCTGGTCGCCCTCTGCTACGCCGGCTTCCATCTGCTGGCCAGTTTCATCTGGCCACCCTCCCTGGCCCTCACCCTTGAGCGGGCGGTCGAGCGCCGCCAGGCCCTGGCTCTCGAGCAGCAGGAGGAGGCCATTGATCCCTCCCCCTGAGCCCCTTTCAGCCGTTCAGCCAGCGGCGCAGGCCCTGGGCCCACATCCGGCGGTTGCGTTGGTTCGGCAGCAGCCGTTGAAGCGCTGATCGCTGCTCCACGCCCTCGGCCGCCTCGCTCTGGTAATAGCTGTAGGCCACAGCGGGATCGTAGGGATCGTCGCCGCCGTAGCCGCCGTAGCCATAGCCATACCCGCCGGTGTAGGGCCGCTGCAGCTCATCCCGGGCCACGCGCGCATTGGTCACCACGCCCAGCAGCGGTGCCCCGGCTGCCTCGATCCGCTCCAGCGCCTGGGCCGGCAGGGAGCGATCCACCCGGTTGAGGCTCACCAGCAGCAGGATCCCGTCGAGCTGCTCGGCCACCAGCGCCGCATCCGCCAGACCCAGGGTCGGCGGGGTGTCGTAGAGGATCAGGTCGTAGTTCCCCGTGGCCGCGATCTCCTTCACCAGCTCGGCCATCCGCGCCGAACTGAGCAGCCGCGGTGGATCGGGTGGCCGACGGCCGGCGGTGAGCACATCCCAGCTGGGGTAGTCGGGCAGGGTCTGCACCACCTCGCGCCAGTGCCTCTGGTCGTCGGTGAGCAGGGTGGTGAGCCCTTCGATGTTGTCCAGCCCGAGCCGCAGGTGCATCTGCGGCTTGCGCAGATCCGCATCCACCAGCAGCACCCGCTGGCCCAGTTCGCAGAGGGTCTTGGCCAGCAGCACGATCGCCAGACTCTTCCCCTCGCCCGGGATCGAGCTGCTCACCGCCACCGAGCGCACCTGCCGGTCGCTGTTCAGGAAGCGCAGGCTCGTGTAGAGGTTGCGGAAGGCCTCCTGGTAGGAGAAGCGTTCGTAACCGGCCAGGCCGGCGGCTTCGGTGTCGAGCTCCTTGAGCAGGAAGCGCTTCGAGCGGCGCACCCCCTTGAAGAAGCTGATGTGGGGGATGTGGCCCAGCAGCGGTTTGCGGAGGTCTTCGCGCACCTCCCCCGGGCTGTGGAACACATGGTCGAGCCGGTCGTGCAGCAGGGCCGCCCCGGTGCCGGCCAGCAGCCCCAGCAGCAGACCCTGCATCAGCCCGCGGTTCAGATCGGGCTCCACCGGTGTCGGATTCACCCCCACCGGCGCAATCACTTTCCAGGGCACGTTGTTCTGGGCGATCTCCAGCTGGAACTGTTCCCGTGTGCGCTGGTAGCCCGCCAGGTTCGATTCGGCGATGTCCAGTTTTCCCTTGAGTTCCTGGAACTCCCGCAGCAGCGGCGGCTGGCTCTTGAAGCGTCCCTCCAGCTCTACGATCTGGGTTCTGGTGGAGGCGATCGCCTTGCTCTGTTGTGCCAGAGCCGCATCCACGGCCTGCAGTTCCTTGCGCAGCAGCTCCGGCCGCAGACGATCCCGCAGGGCCACCAGATCCGCCAGCATCGGGGCTCCGGGCTGGTAGACCGCCCGCGCCGCGGCGATCTGCTCCTCCAGCTTGGTGAGCACGGAGAGTTCCGATTGGTTCGGCACATCCAGGCTCAGGCCAGTGCCGCCCCCGGCACCGCTCTCACCCCCGGCGCTGCTGCTGAAGCTGCGGGCCGTGAGTGTGCCGCCGGCCACGGCGCTGCGCACCTGCTGCAGCCGCTGCAGTTCGGCCTGCTGGGTCAGCAGGGTGCCGCGCAGCTCCTCCACCCGGCCCCGCACCGCCTGGGCTTCCTCCTCGGGTGCCAGCACGTTGTGGCGGGTGCGGAATTTCTGGAGCTCCTCCTGCAGCTTGTTGCTCCTGGCCTGGAGCAGCGGAGCCTGCTCGTCGAGGAATTTCACCCCCTCGGTGAGTTTCTGGCGCCGCTGATCCAGCGACCATTCCAGAAAGCTGGCCTCGCTGAGTTCCAGGGCCTTGCGCACCATCGCCACATCGCCGCCCCGGGAGGACACCGCCAGCACGCCACCGGAGACGAAGCTCTGACCACCGGCGCCGGAGGTCACCAGCGACACATTGATCGAGGGGGGACTCCTGTCCGGGAACTGCTTCGCCAGCTGGGTGTAGACCGGTTCGAGCACCACCGGGCTCTGCAGCACCTGGATCAGGGTGGGCACGTCGATGCGGCTCTCGTTGCGCGCCACCGAGGAGATCGCCCCGCCTTCACCGCTGCCGCCCCCTGCCGTGCTGGCCTCGTTCACCGGATCGGAGATCAGCAGCGTGAAGCCCCCCGCATACACCGGCGAGAGCACCCGGTTGGCCAGCGCCCGTGCCCCGGCGATCGCCGTCACCGCCACCACCACCAGCACAAAGGTGCGCCGCCGCCGGCGCAGCACCTTCAGCAGGGTCTGCAGCTTGAAGCCGCCTTCGCCATCCCCCTCATCGAGGCTGGGGGGGGTAGGCACGTAATAGAGGGCAGCCCCCTTGGCTGCCGGTGTCGGCGCTGGTCCGCTGCTGGTGGCCATCAGATCAACCGAGTCAGCTGCCGATCAGCTGCAGTGTATGGACCCTGGCGGGATTGAGCAGAAGTGATGATCACCAGAACCCAGCCTGACCCTCGAAGCGGTTTCCGTGTCCCGGGCGGTATCTAGCCTCGATGGCGTTCACCCCCCAACCGCCCCGCGGTCCGGCCCTGGCCCGTCTCACCCTGCTGGCCGCGCTGGCCGGTGCCCAGCTCACCCTGGCGCAGCGGGCTGGGGTGGGGGATTTCGTGGTCATGGCCGCCCTCTCCTGGCTGGCCGGTGGTCTGCTCCTGCTCGAGCGGGAGGAGCAAGGCCAGGTGCCGCCCTTGGCGGCGATTCCCTGGTCCCGCTTCAGCGCTGGTGTGCTGCTGCTGCTCTGGGCCCTGCTGGCCCTCAGCTTTGCCGCCCGGCTCTACGACCCCCTGCTCTGGGGCCTCCCCCTGGCCAGCTTGGCCGGCCTGGCCCTGCTGGCGGGTGTGCCCTGCAGAGCAGCCCTGTTCGGCAAGCTGCTGCTGATCGGCGCGCTGCTGCCCCTGCAGGGGATCGTCAACGCCCTCTGGCCGGTGGAGCCCCTGGCGCTGATCACCGCCCGGTTCACGGCCTTCCTGCTCTGGCTGGTCGGCCGGCCGGCCTTTGCCGATGGCCGCCAGGTGATGCTCGACAACCAGATCCTGGTGGTGGATGGTGGCTGCACCGGCCACACCACCCTCAGTTTCTGCCTGGCCACCCTGGTGGTGCTGGTGGTGCTGTTTCCCCTTGGGAACCTCGGGCTACCCCCCGGGAGGCTCACGGGGCGCTGGTCACGCCTGGGGTTGGCCGCGCTGGCGGTGGCGCTGCTCCTGCTCGGGGTGATGCTGATCAACGCCGTGCGCATCGCCCTGCTCGCCTACACCCTCAAGGACCCCGGCCTGCAGGGCTGGCGCGCCTGGCAGAGCTTCGACTTCTGGCACAGCGGCGCCGGTGCCCAGCTGTTCGCCCTGCTGGCCAGTGGCCTGGTGTGCGGCGCCTACGTGCTGCTGCTCGAGTGGAACCTGCGGCGCCGGCGCCGGCGCCGCACCGGTTCGGGAGGGTCCGCCCCGTGAGCGTTCCTCGCGCGAGGGTCCGGCTCGGGCTGCTGTGGCTGCTGGCGGGCTGGGCCGCCCTGCTGTCGCTGGATGCCCTGATCCGGCCCGCGGCCGTTCACCCCGGCGCGGCGCTGCCCCAGCAGCTGCGGCGCGATGGTGTGGCCTACGGGCGGCTCGATCCGGCCCCTCCGCCGCCATCCCTTCCCCTGCCGCCGGGGGTGGTGCTGCTCGAGGCCGCCGACTACCGCCCCCTCACCGCGGCGGCGCCGCAGCCGCTGATCCGGCTGCGCCTCCTGGGCCACAGCCGCACGGGGGAGAGTGGCGTCTTCCCGCTGGCGGCGATCAGCCAGGCCCTGAACGCTCCGGCGGACGGAGCGGGTGCCTGTGTGGTGCTCGATGCCAGCGGGATGGTCACGCAGCGCTTCAGCTCGGAGTGGGAGCACACCACCTGGGTTCGCTCCCGCCCGGTGCCCCTCCACGAACGCCTGGCCTGGCTGGCCGGCCTGCGCCCTTACCGCGCCAACAGCTGCCTCTGGCAGAGCGCCTCAGCTCCCTAGATCCACATAGCGCCCGCCGTCCTGCCGCCGGTGGCGCTGGCGCCGCGCCTCCCGGCGGCTGAACTCGCTCACGCTGGGATTGGCCACCGCCGGATCCACATGGGCCACCTGCTGCCAGAGCTCCGGCGGTGCCCAGCGGACCCGGTGGTGGCCCTGCTCCGGCTGCACCACATGGCACCAGCGGCTCTGGCCGCAGCCGGCGCAGAAGAGCTCCTCGAGCCACTCGTTGCTCAGCACCAGCACCGGGTAGGCCTGCAGCACCAGCCGGGCCTTCTTCTCCGTCAATCCCCGCTGTCTGAGCTCCTCGGCCGTGAGCAGATGCAGGAAGTACTTGCGGCCGTTGCCGAGCAGCCGTTCATCGGGATGGGCCGGACACCACAGTTCGCGGCGGCGGGGGCGACGCCGCTGTCGCGTGGCGGGCGCCGGCAGGGCGCGCTCCGGTGGCATCAGGCTGGTATCGGGATTCTGGATGGATCCTCCCCAGACACGGGAGACGGAGGTGTGACGGCGGCTACCGAATGCTCCAGCTGCGCCGGCGGGCCCCAGGGCGAGGCCCCTGCCGCCGCCTTCAGCCCCTGCGGCCGCTACCGCTGGTGGCTGGAGCGCCACTGGGATCCCCGCGGGCCGCGGCTGATCTTCATCGGCCTGAACCCCTCCCGCGCCGATCACCGCCGCGATGACCCCACCCTGCGGCGCCTGGTGGGCCTGGCCCGCGGCTGGGGGTACGGGAGCCTCGAGGTGCTCAACCTGTTCGCCTGGATCAGCCCCACCCCCGCCGCCCTCTGCCGCCAGGCGGATCCGGTGGGTGCCGAGGCCGACAGCTGGCTGCTCCGCAGCCTCGCCCGCCATCCGCAGGCCCCCATATGGCTCGGCTGGGGAGCCCAGGCCGATCGCAGCGGCCGCAGCACCGAGGTGCTGGCCCTGCTGAACGGCCGTGAGCTCCGGGCCATCGGCCGCACCCGATCCGGCCAGCCCCGCCATCCCCTCTATGCCCCGGCCAGCGCCAGGCTGGAGCCCTGGTGCTGGCGCGATCCCTGGCTGCTGGGGCATCCTGGGCTCACCCGTCGTCAGCGTCCGGCCGCTCCCCCATGTCCCGCATCCCCCGGCGCTATGCCGTCCATCTGCACATGAGCGGCGGCCAGACCCAGTCGGTCACCTTCGCCACCCTCGAGGCGTTCCAGGAGTGGTACGGCGGCGTGCTCACGGCCTCCACGTCGGACACCTTCGTGAACGTGCCGATCGCTGACATGGAGGGGGAGTACCTGGTGGTCCGTCCCTCCGCGGTGATCGGCATCCATGTGGAGCCCCGGTTCAACGCCATCGATGATGAATGACCCCTGAGCGGCTGGGCCTGCTCTGGGGCATCACTGTCTTCGCCGGTGCCACGGCCCAGGCCCTGGCCTGGGCGACCGGTCTGCCCGGGGTGGTGCTGCTCCTCAGTGCCGGCCTGCTGATCGGCCGGGCCGGGCTGGGGCTGGTGGAGCCCCTCGACCTCGGCAACGGCCTCGAGACCATCGTGGGCCTGCTGGTGAGCCTGGTGCTGTTCGACGGCGGGCTGAACCTGCGCCTCCCCGCCGACGGCACCCGCCAGGCGGTGCTCCGCATTGCCGGAGTCCGGCTGGTGCTCGCCCTGCTGGGGGGGCTGGTGGTGGCCCATGGCCTGGCGGGTCTGAACTGGCCCCTGGCGGCGGTGTTCAGCGCCATCGTGCTCGCCACCGGGCCCACCGTCGTCAACCCCCTGGTGCGGCAGATCGGCCTGGCGCCACCCCTGGGCGAAGTGCTCGAGGGGGAGGGCCTGGTGCTCGAGCCGATCGGCGCGGTGCTGGCCCTGCTGCTGCTCGAACTGGTGCTCGGCAACCTGCAGGGTTGGCGGGAGCTCGCCTACGGCCTGCTGCTGCGGCTCGGGGGCGGCGTGCTGATCGGTGCCGCCAGCGGTTGGTTGCTCTCCGAGGCGCTCCGCCGCATCCCCGCCGTTCCCACCACCGGCGCTCTGCGCCTCCAGCTCACCCTCGGCACCCTCTTCCTGATGTTCACCGGCTGTGAGCAGCTGCTGGCGGAATCGGGCCTTCCGGCCGCGGTGGCCGCCGGCGTTGTGGTGGGTCGCCGCCCCGAGACCGATGCGGCCGAGCTCGACGCCCTGATCCGCCAGCTGGCCCAGCTGGCGATCACCATGCTCTTCCCGCTCCTGGCCGCCGACGTGAGCTTCGCCCAGCTCAGTCCGCTCGGCTGGGGCGGCGTGGCCTGCGTGCTGAGCCTGATGCTGCTGGTCCGTCCCCTGGCGATCGGTCTGGCCACCTGGGGCATGGGCTTCACCCTGCCGCAGCAGGCCCTGCTGAGCTGGCTGGCCCCCCGCGGCATCGTCACCGCCGCGGTGGCGAGTCTGTTCGCCATCCGCCTCGAGCAGGCCGGCGTGGTGGGCGCCGGCCGGCTCCAGGGGCTGGTGTTTCTGACCATCCTGCTGACCGTGGGCCTGCAGGGGCTCAGCGCCGGGCCGATCGCCCAGCGGCTCGGGCTGGTGCTGGTGGACGGCGAGGAACCCCGTCGGAACCTTGGCGAGCCCGCGCCTTCAGGGGCAGACGCTTCAGAGGCAGCGGCTGATCCGGGCGCGATCGTCGCCGCTGCGGTGGAGCAGCAGCCAGGTGGCCAGTAGGTCCGGGCCCTGCAGGCTGCCGAGCAGGGCGGCCCGCAGACTTTTCATGATCACGCCCTTCTTCACGCCGGCGCTGCTGGCTGCCGAGCTCAGCAGCTCCTGGGCCTGCCCGGCCTCCAGCGCACCCTCGGGAAGCTGCTCCAGCAGCGCGGCCAGGGCCGGCCGTGCACCGTCGCTGGCCAGCTGGGCCTGGGCCGCCTCGTTGAGCTCCGGCGTCGTGAAGAAGGGCTCGGCCTGGGCCACCCCATCGGCCAGCAGGGTCAGGGAGGGACCCAGCAGCTCGCAGAGGTCGGCCTGCCAGGCCGCGTCGGCCAGGGCCGGGCTGGTGCCGCCCGGCTCCCCCCAGCCCCTCGCCGCCCAGAGGGGACGCAGCTGATCCCGCAGCGCCTCGGGCCCCGCCTCCCGCAGCACCTGGCCGTTGAGCCAGTTGAGCTTGTCCCAGTCGAAGCGGGCACCGGCCCGGTTCACCCGCTCGAAGCCGAACACCGCGGCCGCCTCGGCCAGGGAGAACCGCTCCCCCATGCCCTCCGGCGGGGACCAGCCCAGCAGGGTCATGTAGTTCGCCAGGGCCTCCGGGGTGTAACCCATGCCGCGGAAATCGCTGATCGAGGTCACCCCATCCCGCTTGGAGAGCTTCCTGCCCTCCTGGTTGAGGATCAGCGGCGTGTGGGCGAAGACCGGAGCCTCCACGCCGAGGGCCTCGTAGAGCAGCAGCTGCTTCGCCGTGTTGGCGATGTGGTCCTCCCCGCGGATCACGTGGCTGATCGCCATGGCGGCATCGTCGACCACCACCACCAGGTTGTAGAGGGGATCGCCGATCCGGTCGGCCGGGGCGCGGCGGGCGATCACCATGTCGCCGCCCAGGTCGGAGCCCGACCATCGCATCGCACCGCGCACCAGGTCGGTCCAGCCGATCGTGCGCCCGTCGTCGATGCGGAAGCGGACCACCGCCTCGCGGCCCTCGGCGATGAAGGCCCGTTCCTGCTCGGGGCTGAGGTCGCGGTGGCGGTTGTCGTAGCGGGGGGCCAGCTTGCGGGCGGCCTGCTCGTCGCGCATGGCGGTGAGCTCGGCTTCGCTGGCATAGCAGCGGTAGGCCAGGCCCCGATCCAGCAGCTGCTGGATGGCTGAGCGGTGGACTTCCACCCGCTCGCTCTGGATCACCGGCTCGCCATCCCAGTCGAGACCCAGCCAGCGCAGGCCGTCGAGGATGTTCTCGGTGTACTCGGGCCGGCTGCGCTCGCGGTCCGTGTCCTCGATGCGCAGCAGGAACCTGCCCCCCTGGTGGCGGGCGAACAACCAGTTGAACACCGCTGTTCTGGCGGTGCCGATGTGCAGGGTGCCGGTGGGGCTGGGGGCGAGGCGAACGCGCACGGCCTCGCCGGTTGTCACCTGCCGGGATCCTGCCAAGGGATTGGTGGGTTGGGGAAGGGTTGGAACGGGACTGACGGGGCTCGAACCCGCAACTTCCGCCGTGACAGGGCGGTGCTCTAACCGATTGAACTACAGTCCCAGGCTGCCTTCTGGCCGTTCAGGCCTTGGGCGTCGCGCTTGAACCCTGGCGGGAAACCGAAGAGGGATCGGCCGGGTGGTGCGACTCGGAAAGTATCCGTGATCACTGGCCCCGTCGTCAACCGACCGGTGACGACGGGGCCAGGACCAGGCGTTTCTAGGGGCGGAATCCCGCCGGTTCGATCAGGCGAACCTGATTGCCCCGGGCCGTGAACTCACGACCCTGGTCGCTTTGAACCACGACACGGCCACCCGATTTCACCCGGATCACCCGGGCGCGGACCCAGCCCAGCGCTGCGGACTCAAGCACTTTGACCACGTCACCGGGTTGTAGATCCAACTCCATGTTCGGAACCACGAAACAGCAGGTGGGGACATCGAACGCGCCGTGGAGGACTTGAACCCCCGACATCAGGTTTTGGAGACCTGCGTTCTACCAACTGAACTAACGGCGCAGGGCCGATGTCCCCAGGGATTGAAGATGATGAGGGATGCTCCTGGCGGAGAAGTCCTCAGCGGTCGAAGCGTTGCTTGACCCGGGTGGCTTTACCCACCCGATCGCGCAGGTAGAAAAGCTTCGCCCGGCGAACCTTACCGCGCCGCTCGACTTTCACGAAAGCAACCTGGGGGCTGTGCAGCAGGAAGACCCGCTCGACGCCCACACCCTGGAAGATCCGGCGGACGGTGATGGTGGCGTTCAGGCCGCCGTGGCGCTTGGCGATCACCACGCCTTCGTAGGGCTGGACCCGCTCCTTGTTGCCCTCGCGGATCCGCACGCCCACCTTCACGGTGTCGCCCACGTAGATCTCGGGGAGCTCGCTCTTGAGCTGTTCCGCCTCGAAGGCACGGATCAGGTCGTGGGCGCTCAGCTTGCCGGTGGTCGCCTTCACGGGCTGCTCCTTCACGGCTGTCGCCGTTGCCGTCGCGGCGGTCGTGGCCTCTTCAGCGCCAGCGGTCTCGGCGGTCACCGCGTCCACGGCCTCCGCCGGGGCACTCCCGTTGGTCTGGGCTTCGTCTGTCTGATTGTCCTCAGCTGCCATCTCAGCTCCGCGTCGCCTGGCCAAACCGCCAGTGTACCGGCTGGGGGGTCACCCCCTCGGGCGCCCCCAGCTCCGGCGCAGCTTCTGAACAGCCATGCCGCCCCCGCTCACCAGCATCCAGAGCAGCCCCAGGCCGTTGAGCAGCACGTAGAGCGTTTCGCCGTTGGGGCCGAACCACTGGCGCAGCCACTCGCCCTCATGGAGCACCATCAGCCCGTGGGCCTGGTCGCGGCCCAGTCCTCCCCAGTCGCGCAGCAGCCGGTACCCCAGGCCCGTGCTCACCGTGAGCAGCAGGGGGAGCAGCACCACCGGGGCCAGCGCGGCATGGGCCTGGCGCAGGCGCTGGCTCAGGGACCGACGTTTCTTGGAGGTTTCGCGCGGCGCTGAGGCCTCGCAGGGCGCTGAGGCCTCGGGAGCATCGGCGGGGGGTGGGGATGGAGGCACGGCCGGCGAGCGGGGCGGCAGAAAGGGTGGCGGCATTGATAACTTGCAGGTTGACAGTCCCGCGTTGTTCCGCCTCGCCAGTCGATCCGAATGAACCTGTTTGCCGATCTGCTGGCCAGCACCAAGGCGGCCCCCACCAGCCCACCGGTCGTCGCCACCGGGCCCCGGATCCAGAAAGGCCGCCGTGGCGTGGAGGTGAAGTCGGCGCGGGAGATCGCCACGATGCGCCAGGCCAGCCACATCGTGGCGACCGTGCTGCGGGAAATCCTGGCAATGGCCGCACCGGGGATGACCACCGGCGACCTCGACGCCCACGCCGAGCGCCGCATCCGCGAGATGGGAGCCACGCCGAGCTTCAAGGGCTACCACGGCTTCCCGGCCAGCATCTGCGCCTCGATCAACAACGAGGTGGTGCACGGCATCCCCAGCACCAAGCGGGTGATCCAGCCCGGTGACCTGCTCAAGGTCGACACCGGCGCCTATTTCGACGGCTACCACGGCGACAGCTGCGTGACCATCTGCGTCGGCGAGGAAACCCCCGAGGAGGCCCGCCGCCTGGCCCGGGTGGCCCAGGAGTCGCTGATGCGGGGGCTGGCCCAGATCAAGGCCGGCAACACCCTGATGGACATCGCCGGCGCCGTGCAGGATCACGTCGAGGCCCACGGCTACGCCGTCGTGGAGGACTACACCGGCCACGGCGTCGGCCGGAACCTGCACGAGGAGCCCTCGGTGTTCAACTTCCGCACCCGAGACCTCCCCAACATGAAGCTGCGGCCCGGCATGACCCTGGCGGTGGAGCCCATCCTCAATGCCGGCAGCAAGGCCTGCCGCACCCTGCGGGACCGCTGGACCGTCGTCACCGTGGACGGCAGCCTCTCGGCCCAGTGGGAGCACACCATCGCGGTGACGACCGATGGCTGCGAGATCCTCACCGACCGGGATGGGTGATGGCCCGGACGTAGAGCCATCGCGTCAGGGTGGCCAGGGGCATCAGCACGTAGGTCAGCGGGTTCGGCGTGACGATGATCAGGTTGCATCCCAGCCGGGCCTGGAGCATCACCTGACCCGCCACGAAGTTCGGTGACATCACGCCGATCGGGTTGAGGGCCGAGCGGAACGGCCCGAGCACCAGGCGCCGGATCCTGAGGGCCGGAGCCAGATCGAGGGCCCGCAGGCTGAGCAGCTGCCCCAGCAGGCGCTTGCTGATCTCGTAGAGCGGGCTGAGCGCCGGCTGGATCTCGGCCTCCGAGGTGTTCACCCACACCTCCGGCGGGGGACGATCCGCCTGGTCCCGGTCGGGGTTGGGCCCGCGGCGTTCGGCCGTCACCGCAGCGAACAGCTCCAGCAGCCGCCAGCTGCTGAGGGCGTTGACCTCCAGAGACTCCCGGGTGGCCTCGGGGCTGCGGCGGTCGTGGACGTTGACGCCATGGTTCAGCACCAGCACATCCACCTCGGCCAGCAGGGGCCGCAGGGCCTCCTCCTCCCCCACCTGCCAGCAGATCTGGCGGAGCTTGAGGGACTCGCCGCCGTCATCGCCCAGCTCGAGGGCCGCCGCCGAGCTGCGCAGGGCGATCAGATCGGCACCCCGGCGGTGCCACTGGCGCAGCAGCGCCTGGCCCAGGGCCCCGCTGGCTCCGGTGATCGCCACGGTGGGTCGTCGGCCGCTGGAGAAGGCCCGGGAGTGCTCAGGATCCATCCGTTGATCCCCGGCCCCATCGACCGCAGAACTTTGCCGAAACTGGCACGACACCGGCATCGTGCGCCACCATGACCAGCATTCCGACCTGCCGTGTCCTCGCCTTCCTCAGCAGAGCTGCGTGCTGCATCCCGTTCCCTGCGAGCGTTCCCCCCAACCGTTCCCCCCGACCGAGTGACCTGCCGTGCTGATGGCCACCACCGATGACCAGGCTCTGACGAGCACGAACTCCGAGCCCCTGATTCCCCTGTTCGCCCCCTACTGCGGCGGGGTGTCGCAGCAGACCTCCCTGGAGGAGGCCGTTGCCCTGCTGCTGCACGGGGAGTGGTCCGGTGAGCGCAAGCTGGTCGGCGGCCGGCGCCATCTCTACCGGCTGCGCTGGACCGGCGAGCCGGCGCCCCTGGAGCAGCTCACCTGCCACATTCGCTTCCCGGAAGTTCCCTCGGTGGCCTACGACTTCGAACTCCAGGCCTATCAGCTGGTGCAGTGGCTGATGCTCCGCGAGGATCAGGAGCTGCCGGAAACCTTCTGGCGCTGGTTGCTGCTCGGCGTTCCCCCCGGCCACGTCAGCGAGGCGGGTCAGGCCAGCTGAGCCGCTGCCCTCCGCAGAGGACCCCGGCCTGAGGCACCCCCCTGACGCCCCCTAAATTGACGCCGGACAGCAGTCAGCAGCGAGGTTGATCGATGGCCCCCACCTTGCTGGTCGGCTCCTGTGAACCGTTCAGTGGTAAATCGGCCGTGGTGCTCGGGCTGGCCCGTCAGCTGCGGGCCCGGGGGATCGAGGTGCGCTTCGGCAAGCCCCTGGCCACCAGCCTGGAGACCGATGCCCCCCCTCCGCCCGGCGAACCCCTGGTCGATGCCGACGTGCGCTTCGTCGGGACCACCCTGGGCCTGGCCGAGGACCAGCTGATTCCCTCGCTCGATGCCCTCGATCCCGCGCTGGCGCGGGCCCGGCTGCTCGAGGGTCGCCTGGAGCCCGGCCCGGGCTTCGCTGCCCTGCGGCAGCAGCTCGAGCAGGCCCCGGACGGGATGGCCCTCCTGGAAGCGGCCGGCAGCCTCCACGAGGGACTGCTCTATGGCCTCAGCCTGCCCCAGCTGGCCCGGGGCCTCGATGCTCCGGTGCTGCTCGTCCAGCCCTGGGCCGACAGCCGCAGCGTGGATTCCCTGCTGGCCGCCCGGGCCGAGCTCGGAGACCATCTGGTCGGCGTGGTGCTCAACGCCGTCAACCCCGACGCGGTGCCGCAGCTGCGCGAAGACACGGTCCCGGCGCTCGAGCAGCTGGGGATTTCCGTGCTCGGGGTCATGCCCCGCAGCCCGTTGCTGCGCAGTGTCACCGTGGAGGAGTTGGCGCGCCGGCTGGGGGCCCAGGTGCTCTGCTGCCGGGATCGGCTCGATCTTCTGGTGGAGACCCTCTCGATCGGCGCCATGAACGTGAATTCCGCGATGGAATTCTTCCGCCGCCGCCGCAACATGGCCGTGGTGACCGGGGCCGACCGCACCGACATCCAGCTGGCGGCCCTGGAGGCCTCCACCCAGTGCCTGATCCTCACCGGCGCCGGCGATCCGCTGCCCCAGCTGCTCACCCGAGCCGAGGAGCTGGAGGTGCCGTTGCTGAAGGTGGAGCACGACACCCTCACCACCGTGGAGGTGATCGAGCAGGCCTTTGGCCATGTGCGTCTGCATGAGGCCGTGAAGGCCACCTACGCCTTCCGACTCGTCGAGGAACACTGTGATTTCGGTCGACTTTTCACCCGTCTACAACTGCCCGCGATGTCCCTCTAACGCTGCTAGTTTCACGGTGCAGCCTGCGGTCTCCTGGTGACCCGATCTCTGGATTTGCCGTCTCTGGATCGGATCGACACCCTTGCTCAGGAGCTGGCCATGCTCCAGGACCGCAGCAAACGGCGCATCGCCATTCTCGGCAGCCGCCACGTTCCGGTTGTCTCGATCCACCTCGTGGAGCTCGTGGCGCGCTCCCTGGCCCAGGAGGGGCACAACCTGATCACCTCCGGATCCCAGGGGGTGAACGCCGCCGTGATCCGCAGCGTGCTGGAGATCGATGCCGCCCGGCTCACCGTGCTGCTGCCCCAGAGCCTGGATCGCCAGCCGCGCGAGTCGCGCGACCAGCTCGATCAGGTGCTCCACCTGGTGGAGAAGCCGGAACACGACGAGCTGCCCCTGCCGATGGCCAGCAGCCTCTGCAACCAGGACATCATCAGCCGCTGTGACCAGCTGATCTGCTACGCCTTCCACGACAGCGAAACGCTGCTCTCCAGCGTCCGGCTCGCCGAGGACATGGGCAAGGTCGTGAGCCTGATGTTCTTCGACTGATCAGCTCTTCTTCGACCGATCAGCCCGCGCCGGCCAGCACGGCCTTGAGGCCCTCGCCGTAGAGCAGGGCGGAGCAGACCAGTCCCCCGGCCCACAGCACGCCGCGCAGCGGCGGCACGTTGGCGATGTAGGCGCCCAGGTAGGCCGCCCGCAGCAGGGGATGGAGCCAGGCGGCGGCCACGGCGAGCGGGCCCATCGCGCCGGCCACCAGGCACAGCAGGGTGGCCGGCGCGTGCAGGGTGAAGGCCTCGAAGCTGTTCTGGTGCGCCCAGCTGGCCCGCTGCCCCCAGGCGGGCAGCCGATCGAACATCGCGCGGGGGGCCTGCAGGTCCGCCAGGGTGAAGTCGGCCTGCGAGCGGGCCGCCCCCAGGGGCACCGTGCTGAGCACGACCACCGCTCCCGACAGCAGCAGGGACCAGGCAAAGGCGGCGCTGGGAGTGCTGGAGAGCATGGCGGTGGGTCCGGAGAGCCCGGCAGGGAGTGACCATGATCTCAGCCCCCCCAGCACAATGGGGATGACCCCGGTGAGCGAGACCGCTGCGGGTCTGCCCGTGCCTCCTGCGATGACCAGCCGATCCGCCCTTCCTGCGGCCGCCCCTCCCAACTGGGTCGACGACCGTCACCCCCTCGGGCGCCTAATCGCCGGCCTGCTCGCGGTCGAGCCGCTGCGCCGCCTGCTGTTTCTCCAGGCCCGTCGGCTGATCATCCGCACCGCGGAGCGGCGGGGCATCGCCTGGCGGGCGCGCCGGGACGAGCTCCAACGCCTGGCCGAGCCCCTGCTCGCGCCCAGCCGCAACGGTGCCACCACCGCGCCGGCCTATTACCACGCCCGCTTCCACGCCTACCAGCAGGGCAATCTCTGCTGGGCGGCGGCCTGCGAAGCCGAACAGGCCACGGATGCGATGGCGTTGCGGGTCTGGCCGCGGGAGGAGCTGAGCCCGGAGCAGGCCCAGACCCGCCTGCGCCAGGCGATCTTTGCGGCGATCGAGCCGAGCCTGGCCGGGCGCAGGGTCAGCGAGGTCCTCGACATGGGCTGCTCCGTGGGGGTCGGCACCCTGGCGCTCAAGCGCTGGCTGGATGCCCGTGAGGGGCGCCCCGTGGCCGTCAGCGGGCTGGACCTCTCGCCGCAGATGCTGGCGGTGGCCAGGGTTCGGGATCCCGAGGGCCTTGTCTGCAGCTGGCACCATGCGGCGGCGGAGGCCAGCGGGCTCCCCGGCGCCAGCGTGGATCTGATCACGCTGCAGTTCGTCTGCCATGAGCTGCCGGCGCAGGCCACCCGGGCGGTGCTGCGGGAGTCGGCCCGCCTGCTGCGGCCCGGGGGGGTGATCGCCCTGGTGGACCAGGATCCGGACTCGGCCGTGATCCGACGCCTGCCCGCCCCGATCGCCACCCTGCTCAAGAGCACCGAGCCCTACCTGGAGGATTACTTCCGGCTCGATCTCGCCGCGGAACTCTGGGCCGCCGGCTTCGAGGCCGTGCGCCGAGAGGCCTGTGATCCGCGCCATCGGGTGCTGGTGGCGACCAGGGGGGCGGGGTCCTGAGCCGTTTTCTAGGGTGGGCACCGAGCGCCCCTGATGCCGGAGCCCATGGCTGACACCTTTTCCTTTGATGTGGTCTCGGATTTCGACCGGCAGGAACTGGTGAACACCATCGACCAGGTGCGCCGGGACGTCGGCCAGCGCTACGACCTCAAGGATTCCGGTACCGAGATCGAGCTGGAGGAGACCAGCCTCACGATCACCACGGCCAGTGACATGACGCTCCAGGCCGTGGAGGACGTGCTGCGGCAGAAGGCGACCAAGCGCAACCTGTCGCTGAAGATCTTCGACTTCCAGTCGCCGGAAGCCGTGGGGGGCAACCGGGTCCGGCAGGTGGTGACCCTGCGCAAGGGCCTCAGCAAGGAGCTGGCCAAGGAACTCAGCAAGACCGTGCGCGACAACCTCAAGAAGGTGTCGGTGGCGATCCAGGGGGAGAGCCTCCGGATCACCGCCAAGAGCAAGGATGATCTCCAGGCGGCGATCCAGCTGCTCAAGCAGCAGGACGTGGAGGTGCCGCTCCAGTTCGAGAACTACCGCTGAGCCAGGCCAGGGCTGCCCAGCCTCAGGGGCTGCGGACGATTCACGCACTGACCCTGCGGCATCTTGCGGTGGGGGCGTTAAGAGGTAAGGCCTCTTGACAATACTTTTCGGAGTGTTTCTTGGCTACCGCGCGCGTCAAGCCCGCAGCGCCATTGGGAATTAGGAAAAGCTGATCAGTGCCGCTTTTTTTTCTTCCTGGCCACAGTTCCGTTGGCCTGTTCGGTACGGTGAGCGCCAAGCATCCCTTGAGTTCATCGATGAGCGAATTCGTCATCAGCGGTCTTCCCGGCTGGATCAGCAAATCCGAAAAGGAATCTCGAAAAGCGTCCAGGCTGACACTTTTGGGCAATGCCCGTACCTGGGCCGGGCAGCCTGTGGTCGCCAGAGTCAAAATCAAGGCCAAAGGCAAAAATGGCGATGGCGACGTCAACAGGGTCGTCGTGAATCGGGCCATGGCGGCCAGCTGGACCTACAAGGGCAATGCCGACAAGGACACGATCATCTTCGGTGCCCAGGCTGGTGCCATCACCAAGCGCACGAACAGCGTCATCGACTTCGGCAATGACAAGGTTCGCGACACGTTCGCCTTCACCAACAACACCCGCTTCCACGGTCCCTTCAATCACATGCAGAGGTATGTGATCAGGAACTTCGGCAAGCAGGATGTGGTCAAGCTCAACAACATCGGCAAGACCCTCCGCTTCAAGGACCTGCGCAGCTATGGCAACGGCGTGTACGGGTTCAACGGTGTGCCGCTCGACAAGCTGCGCATCACCCTCACGCCCGATCAGGCCTGATCCCCCTGCAGCCTGAATCCCTGCGCTGAGCCATGCTCTGATCGGGGCCACCAGCAGCCCTGAGGTTGGAGAGCCTGCGCGTCCATGGGTTGGCGGTTCTGGATCGACCGGGGGGGCACCTTCACCGATGTGGTGGGGCTCGACCCCCTGGACGGGCTTCACGTTCGCAAGGTGCTCTCCCGCCAGCCCGAGCGCTCCGGCGACCCTGCCGTGCGGGCGATCCGGGAGCTGATCGGGCAGGAAGCGATCCCCACCGAGGTCCCCACCGAGGTCCCCACCGCGATCCTCACGGTGACCTCCATCGACGAGGTGCGGCTGGGCACCACCGTGGCCACCAATGCCCTGCTGGAGCACCACGGCGCCCCGGTGCTGCTGCTGATCAACCGTGGCCTGGCCGATCTGCTGCAGATCGGCGACCAGCACCGTCCCGACATCTTCGCCCTGGCGATCGAGCGGCCCCGCCCCCTGCAGGTGCGCGTGCTGGAGGTGGAAGGGCGCCTGGCCGCCGACGGCAGCGAACTCGAGCCGCTGCGGCTCGACGACACGCTGGCAGCCGAGCTCAGGGCCGCCCGCGCGGCTGGCTACGGCAGCTGCGCCGTGGCCCTGCTGCACGCCTGCCGCAATCCGGAGCATGAGCGCCGGCTGGGGGCCTGGCTGGAGGGCCTGGGCGTCACGCGGCTGGCGCTCTCCCACCAGCTCAGCCGCCAGCCCCGGCTCGTGCCCCGGGGCCACACCACCCTGGTGGAGGCGGCGGTGGCGCCGGTGCTCGACGCCTACCTGGAGCAGGTGCGCCGGGACCTCGGAGCAGGGCCGCGGCTGCGGGTGATGCGCTCCAGCGGCTCCCTGGCTGCCCCGGAGCTGCTGCACGCCAAGGACACGATCCTCTCCGGCCCCGCCGGCGGCATGGTGGGGGCGGTGGCGGTGGCCGAGCAGGCCCTGGCGGCGGCGGGGGAGGCGCCCCGGCCGGTGGTGGGCTTCGACATGGGCGGCACCTCCACCGACGTGTTCCACTTCGATCCGGCCCTCGGCGCCCTGGCCTGGGAGCGCCAGCCGGAAACGGAGGTGGCCGGCCTGCGGCTGCAGGCGCCGATGCTGCCGATCCACACGGTGGCCGCCGGTGGCGGTTCGATCGTGCGCTTCGAGGGCCAGCGGCTGATCGTGGGTCCTGACTCCGCCGGTGCCGACCCCGGCCCGGCCGCCTACCGCCGCGGCGGCCCGGCCACCATCACCGATGCCAATCTGCTGCTGGGCCGGCTGCCTGCCGCCGCCCTGCCGCCGGTGTTCGGCCCCGGCGGCGACCAGGGCGCCGATCCAGAGGCGGCGCGGGACCGCTTCGCCTCCCTGGCGGCCCGGATGGGCGCCGCGCCCGGGCAGAGCGGGGCCGCCATCTCGCCCGAGCGGGTGGCGGCCGGGGCCCTGGCCATCGCCATCGAAACCATGGCCGGTGCCATCCGCCGCATCTCGATCCAGCGCGGCCACGACCTGCGCGGCGCCCTGCTGGTGAGCTACGGCCGGGCTGGCGGTCAGCACGCCTGCCGCCTCGCCGAGGCCCTCGGGGTGAGCCAGCTGCTGCTCCATCCCCTGGCCGGGGTGCTCTCCGCCTATGGCATCGGACGCGCCGAGCAGCGGCTGCTGCTGGAGCGCTCCCCCCGCTTGCCCCTCGATGGCCGCACCCTGGAGGACCTGCGCTGCCGGGCGGAGGCGCTCACCGCGCAGGCCCGCGCCGATCTGCACCGGGCCGGAGACCTGGCTCCCGGCGAGTCGGGCCGGGTGTGGTGGCGGCTGGAACTGCGTTTCACCGGTAGCGAGCAGGGGCTCGTGGTGGCCTGGGAGCCGTCCGCCGAGCTGGAGGAGCTGCTGGAGGCCTTCGGCCGCAGCCACCAGCGGCGCTTCGGTTACCGGCCGGCCTTCACCGCCGCCGATCTGGTGGTGGAGCGGCTGCTGGTGGAGCTGGCCGAACCCCTGAGGAGCCCACCGCCGCCCCTTGTGGCGGCCGACGCTGGTGAGGCGCTGCCCGGGCCGGGGGAGCCGGTGGGGCCGGGAGAGCCAGAGGCCGGTGTGCCCACCGTGCCGGTGTGGCTGGATGCGGATCAGGGGCCGCAGCCGGTGCCCCTGTGGCAACGCTCGCAGCTGCGGCCCGGCCAGGAGCTGCAGGGGCCTGCCCTGGTGCTCGATCCCACCAGCACGACCCTGCTGGAGACCCACTGGAGCGGGCGGGTGCTGGAGGACGGCGCCCTGCTGCTGCGGCACCAGCCACCCGGTCCGGACAGCGCCACCATCCCGTCAAGCACTGGCACCGGCACCAGCTCGGGCACTCCGCAGCTGTCCGATCCGCAGGCTGCGGCCGCCGAGCCCCCCGATCCCACCCTGCTGGAGCTCTACAACCATCGCTTCTCGGCCATCGCCGAGCAGATGGGGGTGCAGCTGCAGCAGAGCGCCCGCTCGGTGAACATCCGCGAGCGGCTGGATTTCTCCTGCGCCGTGTTCGACGGCCGCGGCCGTCTGGTGGCCAATGCGCCCCACATCCCGGTGCACCTGGGCTCGATGGGCGAGAGCATCGCCGCCCTGCTGGCCGCCATCGCGGCCGGCCGCCGGCCGCCCCTGGGGCCGGAGGACGTGGTGCTCTCCAACAACCCCTACGACGGCGGCACCCATCTGCCGGACATCACCGCGATCACGCCGGTGTACGTGGACGACGCAGCCGATGCCGGCGCGCCGCTGTTCTATGTGGCCAGCCGCGGCCATCACGCCGACGTGGGCGGCATCACCCCCGGCTCGATGCCGGCCTTCAGCCGCCGCATCGAGGAGGAGGGGCTGCTGCTCGACAACTGTTCCTTCCTGCGCGCCGGACGGCTCGATGAGCGGGCCTGGCTGGAGCGCTTCGGCGAGGGTGAGCATCCCGTGCGCGATCCGGCTCAGCTGCTGGCCGACCTCAAGGCCCAGGCGGCCGCGAACCGGCTCGGGGTGCGGGAACTGTTGCGGCTGCTGCGGCTGGCGGGGCAGGCCGAGGTGGAGGCCTACATGGGGCATGTGCAGGCCAATGCCGCCGAGGCGGTGCGCCGCACCATCGAGCGCCTCCAGCCGGGGCATGCCGCCGTGGAGCTCGATGACGGCAGCCACATCCGCGTGGCCGTGAGCCTCGATCACCGCCGCCGCCGCGCCCGCATCGACTTCAGCGGCACCTCGCCCCAGCAGGACGGCAACCACAACGCCCCGCTGGCGATCACCAAGGCCGTGGTGCTCTACGTGTTCCGTTGCCTGGTGGGTGAGGACATTCCCCTCAACGCCGGTTGCTTCGAGCCCCTCGAGCTGGTGGTGCCGGAGGGCTCGCTGCTGCACCCGAGGCCGCCGGCGGCCGTGGTGGCGGGCAACGTGGAGACCTCCCAGGCCCTGGCCAATGCCCTGTTTGCCGCGCTCGGTGTTCAGGCGGCGGCCCAGGGCACGATGAACAACCTCAGCTTCGGCAACGAGCGTTTCCAGTACTACGAGACGATCTGCGGCGGCAGCGGCGCCGGCCGCGATCTCCGCGGCCGCGGCTTCGCCGGAGCCTCAGCCGTGCAGACCCACATGACCAATTCGCGCCTCACCGATCCTGAGGTGCTGGAGCAGCGCTTCCCGGTGCGGCTGGAGAGCTTCGCCATCCGCCGCGGCTCCGGCGGGGCGGGCCGCTGGCCCGGGGGGGATGGGGTGGTGCGCCGCCTGCGCTTCCTGGCGCCGATGACGGTGGACCTGCTCAGCGGATCCCGGCGGATCCCGCCGGCGGGGCTGGCGGGCGGCGGTGACGCCCAGCCCGGAACCAACCGGATCGAGCGGGCCGATGGCCGTGGGGAGCCGCTGGGTGGCCGGGTGGAGCTGAAGGTGCAGCCGGGCGATGTGCTGGTGATCGAGACGCCTGGCGGAGGTGGCTACGGGGCCGCCGAGCCATGGCAGGAGGCTGTTGAACAGGAGGTTGTCAACGACTGTCTGATTGCCTGAGCTGCGGGCTGACAAGCCTTGCCCTGCGGGCTATGTTCGGCTCATGACGGGTGCACGGGCTGGGCTTTGGAGCCCAGCCTGATGTTCTCCATCGAGGCCCTGCCCTGATGTCTTCGCTGATCAGTTACTCCCGGATTCTTGAAATCGTGGGAGACATCATCCGGGTGGAGGTGCCGGCCGGGGCAGAGGGTGCCTCCGATGGACCGCGCTTCAACGATCTGGCGGTGCTGCAGAACGCCGATGGCAGCTCCTCGCTGGCCCAGGTGATCGATCTGAAGCAGCGATCGGTGGCGTTGCAGGTGTTCCGGGGCACGAAGGGAGTGTCGACCAACTCCCAGGTGCGCTTTCTGGGTCATCCGATGACGGCCACCTATTCAGGGAACATTCTTGGCCGGGTGTTTCGCGGCACGGGGGAGCCGATCGATGGAGGACCCGACCTCTCTCAGGATCCACGGGTGGCGATCGGTGGACCATCGGTGAATCCGATGTGCCGCATCCTGGCCTCCAAGATGATCCGCACCAATGTGCCGATGATCGACATCTACAACTGCCTGGTGGAGAGCCAGAAGATTCCGATCTTCTCCATTTCTGGTGAACCCTTCAATCCCTTTCTCGCCCGGATCGGCATTCAGGCGGATGCGGATGTGGTGGTGTTCGGCGGGCTGGGTCTGATCTTCGACGACTACTACGCCTTCCGCAAGGCCTTCGAGGATGCCGGCGTCTTTCCACGCACGGTGATGTTCGTGAATCTGGCTTCCGATCCGATCGTGGAGCGGATCCTGATTCCCGACATGGCTCTCGCCGTGGCCGAGAAGTTCGCCGTGGAGGAAGGCAAGCGTGTGCTCGTGCTGCTCAGCGACATGACCTCCTTTGCCGATGGCCTCAAGGAGATCAGCATCGCCATGGACCAGGTGCCGGCCAACCGCGGCTATCCGGGCGATCTCTACTCCCAGCTGGCCCGCCGTTATGAAAAGGCCGCCGACTACGCCAAGGGTGGTTCCGTCACCGTGCTCACGGTGACCACCATGCCCGGCGATGACGTGACCCACCCGGTTCCCGACAACACCGGCTACATCACCGAAGGCCAGTTCTACCTGCACGACGGCATGATCGATCCCTTCGGTTCGCTGTCGCGTCTGAAGCAGAACGTGATCGGCAAGGTGACCCGCGAGGACCACAACCAGATCATGAACACCACGATCCGGCTGTATGCGGGCGCCCGGGATGCCCAGCAGAAGCTGGCCATGGCCTTCGAACTCTCCGACTACGACCGCAAGCTGATCCGCTTTGGCGATCTCTTCCGCCAGCGGTTCATGGACATCAACGTGGACCTGCCACTGGAGGCCGCTCTGGATCTCGCCTGGCAGACCCTTGCCGAGTGCTTCGAGCCACAGGAACTGCTGATGAAGCAGGAGCTGATCGACAAGTACTTTCCCCGCAAAGCTGGGCAGGAGGCCCCCCAGCAGGAGGCACCTAAGCAGGAGGCCGTGGCATGAGCCGGCTGCCGCTCACCAAGGCTTCGCTGAGCCGGCAGAAGGGTCTGCTGAAGACCTACCACGACGTGCTGCCGTCCCTGGATCTCAAGCGTCGTCAGCTTGGGGCCGAGCGCGAAGCGGCCCGACGCCAGCTGGAGGAGGCCAGGGCCCGTGCCGCCGCGATCGCTGCGGAGGTGGGCCAGTCCTGCCCGATGCTGGCCCATGAGCGGATCGATCTTTCGGGCCTGGTGACGATTGCGGCCGTCCATCAGGTGGAGGAGAACCTGATGGGAACGCGCCTGCCGAAGCTCGAGGGGGTGGATTTCCAGGTCGCCGACTACGGCCTGCTCACCCGTCCCTTCTGGGTGGATGCCGTGGTGGTGTGGCTGCAGCAGGCGCTGCGCAACCAGCTGCAGCTCCGCGTGGCCGAACAACGGCTTGAGCTGCTGCGGCAGGCTGAGCGCAAGGTGACCCAGCGCTTCAATCTCTTTGACAAGGTGCTGATCCCGCGAACCCGCCACAACATCAAGAAGATCACGATCTACCTGGCGGATGCTGAGCGTGCCGCCGTGGTGAATTCGAAGATCGCCAAGCGCAAGAAGCAGAACCCTTCGAGCCAGAACCCGAACCCTTCGAGCCTGGTGGCGGCATGACGATCATTCCGCTCGCCAAGGTGACCCTGCTGGGCCTGTCCGCCGATCGGGAGGCCCTGCTGGATGGTCTGCAGGGCCTCGGCTGTCTGCACCTGATTGCACTGGAGGGCGACACCGCCACGGCCGACGACCAGGGCTTCGTGGTGTCAAAGCCCAGCGAGGACGCCCGCCAGGCCCTGCGCTATCTGATGGATGTGCGGCGACGGCGCCACCAGAGCCGGGTGGATGCCGACTTCGACTTCGAGCGCATCGTGGCCGAGGCCCTGGCCAATCGCCACCAGAAGCAGGAGGCGGAGGATCAGGTGCTGGCCCTCAGCAAGCGGCTCGAGGAGCTCAGACCCTGGGGAGATTTCGAGCTTCCCGATCTCGAGGTTCTGGGAGGGTGTCGCCTCTGGTTCTACCGCGTGCCCCATGCCAAGGGACGGGCCTTCCGCCAGGCTCTCGCCACGCTCGATCTGCCCTGGCAGCTGTTGTATCAGAGCGCCCGCAATGCCTATGTCGTGCTGATCGCCGAGCAGGAGCCGGATCCCGCCCTTCTGCCGGTGCCTCGCTCCCATGTGGGGTCCCAGTCCCACCGGGATGTGCAGCAGGAGCTCGATGTCGCGCGCACGGCCCTGGAGGATGTGGAGGCGGAGCACGAATCGCTCAGCCGCTGGATCTTTCTCCTCTCCAAGCACCTGAACCGGGCCGAGGATGCCCAGGCGCGGGAGCAGGCCGCGGGCCTCGCCCACGACGACAGCACCCTGGTGCAGCTTCAGGGTTGGATCCCCCGCCCCCTTCTGCCGCGCCTGGAGGCGTTCGCGGCCCAGCAGGGCCTCGCCTACCTGGCCGAGGTGCCGACCCCGAAGGACAGTCCCCCCACCCTCTTGCGCAATCCCTCCGTCCTCAGCGGAGGTCAGGACCTGGTCACCTTCTACGAAACCCCGGCCTATCGCGACTGGGATCCTTCGGTCGTGGTGTTTTTCTCGTTCGCCTTGTTCTTCGCCATGATCATGGCCGATGCCGGCTATGCCCTGGTGCTGGGTCTGCTGCTCGGGCTGAAGTGGAAGGCGATGGGACGCTCGCCAGGCGGACGTCATTTCCGCATCCTGGCGTCCTTCGGCCTGCTGATGGCGCTCCTCTATGGAATCCTCGCCGGCAGCTATTTCGGTGTGGAGCCTCCGGAGGGTTCCCTGTTGGGGCATCTCAAGCTGCTCGATCTCAATGATTTCGCGGCGATGATGAAACTCTCCCTGCTGGTCGGCTGCGCCCACCTGCTGCTGGCCAACACCGTGGTGGCCCTGCGGGGCCATTCCGTGGCCAGCAGGGCGTCACCGATCGGCTGGATGGCGGTGATTCTGGGGGGGCTGACGCTCTATCTCGGCAATGCCGCCGCGCCTTACCTCCATCTGGGGATTGGCCTGATCGCCGGCGGACTGATCACCGTTCTGCTGCTGAGCAGTGAACGCCCCATCCGCCACCCGGCCGATCTCCTGCTGCGTCTTCTCGATGGTGCTGGATCGCTCACCGCCATCTCCAAACTGTTCGGTGATGTGATGAGCTATTTGCGCCTCTTTGCCCTCGGGCTGGCGAGTGCGTCCCTGGCCATCACCTTCAATCAGCTGGCCAGTCAGGTGTCAGGATCGGGTCTGGCTCTTGGAGTTCCGATCGCCCTGCTGATTCTGGTGCTGGGCCATGGCATCAATCTGCTGCTGGCCATCATCAGTGGCTTTGTGCATGGTCTCCGGTTGAACTATATCGAGTTCTTCAACTGGGGACTTTCCGGGGAAGGTGTCCCCTTCAGGCCTTTCATCAAAAAGGAGCTTGCCTCTTGAACGACCATTTTTCTCTTCTCGGGCTGGGCTGGATCGGGATCTACGCCCCGGTCGCCCTCGGGGCCATCGGGGCGGCGATCGGCTGCACGATTGCCGGCCAGGCGGCGATCGGCGCCATGATGGAAGTCAACAGCGGCTATGGCCGTTTCGTTGGCCTCTCCGCCCTTCCCTCCTCGATGTCGATCTACGGCATCGTGGTGATGTTCATCCTCAACAGGCCGGTGTCGCCGGAGAACTCCGGCGCCCTCTTCGGTCTGGGTGTGCTCTCCGGACTCACCTTCCTGCTGGCGGCCATTTATCAGGGCCTCTGCTGTGCCTCGGCCATCTCGGGCTCGAAGGCGAAGCCCGAGATCTTCGGTCTGGCCCTGGCCCCTGCCGCGATCGTGGAGGGCTTCGCCGTGTTCGCCTTCGTGTTCGCCCTCGTGGCGGCGGGGGGGATCCCCAAACCGTGAACCCTTCCCTCGATCCCACCGTTTGATTCTCCCCTCGCCCCCTCCCCGCGATGCCCAAGTCCCGCGCCAACCGTGACGACACCCCGGCTCAGGTGGCCTCGGGGGTGGAGGAGCTGATCGCCCGCCTGCGTGATCAGGGGGTGACCGCCGGCCGCAGCCAGGCCGACCAGATCGTGGCCGAGGCCAGGGCCGAGGCCCAGCGCACCCTCGCCCAGGCCCGCCAGCAGGCCGACCAGATCGTGCAGCAGGCCCGCACCGAAGCCGAGACCCTGGAGAGTTCCGGCAAGCAGGCCCTCGAACTGGCGTTGCGGGATGCGGTTCTGGCCCTGAAGTCCCAGCTGATGGAGCGTTTTCGCGGGGAGGTCCGCCAGCTGGTGGGCGAGGAACAGCAGAAGCAGGAGCTGATCGAGAAGATGATCCTGGAGGTGGTGGGTCGCGTGCGGGAGCAGGCCGACCGCTCCGACCACACCGAGGTGCTGCTGCCCCGTCACATCGCCGGCCTCGAGGAGCTCAGTCAGAACCCCGAGGAACTCGAACACGGGGTGCTCACCCGCTTCGTGCAGCTGGTTTCCCGCGGCATGCTGCGGGAGGGGGTGAGCTTCGGCATCGGCAGCGATCAGCAGGCCGGGCTCCGCCTGCGGCTCGTGGATCGCGACGTGGTGCTCGATCTCAGCGACCAGTCTGTCGCCGAGGCGATCCTGCAGCACCTGCAACCTCGCTTCCGCGCCCTCCTGGAGGGTGTCGTGAAATGAGCCCCCGCTTCACAGCTCCGCGCTACACGGTGCTGATGGCCAGCCTGCCCCCCCTGGGGGGACTGTTCGAGGCCGGCACGCCAGCCATCTCGCTGCTGAAGCTGCAGAGTCGGCTGTCCCTGCTGCATCCGGACGATCGGCACACCCTGGATCTGATCGTCGGCCTGCTCGCCCAGTCGGTTCGGGATGACGACAGCCTGGCGGGTCCTGCGGATGCGCGGGTGCTGCAGGCGGCGCAGGGGTTCTTCCAGGAGGTGTCGAATCCCACCCTGCGGGAGCTGGTGGCGCAGCGGCTCGATCTGCGCACGATCCTGGCGGCCCTGCGCCGCCGCCACCGCGGTGAGGAGGAGCCACCCATCGGGCAGGCCTGGGGCTTCGGTCCCTGGGTGGCCACGATCGAACGTCGCTGGAAGCAACCGGCCTTCGGGCTCGAGGTGGTGTTCCCCTGGATCCCGGAGGTGAGCCGCCTGCTGGAGTCCGGCGATCTGGTGGCGCTCGAACGCTCCCTGTTTCAGGTGATCTGGAACGGGCTCGAGCGACTCTCCTTCGGCCACCGCTTCGACTTCGAAGCCGTGGTGATCTACGTGGCCCGCTGGGCTCTGGTGGACCGCTGGTCGCACTACGACGCCCAGGAGGCGCAGCAGCGCTTCGGTGAACTGGTGAAGGCCGCGCTGGAGGGCGTCGCCATCGGCGCCGGTGTCCCCTCTCCGGTGGCCTCGCCCCAGCAGCCTCCTCCTCCAGTCCCTGCTTCCGCCCCTGAGTCAGCCCAACAACCCGTCGCAGCCGGCCGATGACCGACGCCTCCTTCAATCCCGCCCGCGTGGTCGCCGTTCAGGACGACCTGGTGACCATCGCCATGGCCGACACCGATCCGCGGCCGATCCTCAAGAACGAGGTGATCTACATCCTGCCGAGCCGCCGGCAGGGGGACCGCCAGGAGCGGCTCAAGGCCGAGGTGCTGCGGGTGCATGGGACCACCGCCGATGCCCAGGTGTACGAGAGCACCAAGGGCGTCGGGGTGGGCGATGCGGTGGAGCAGACAGGTGAGTTGCTTTCGGTGACCCTCGGCCCCGGCCTGCTCAGCCAGGTGTACGACGGCCTGCAGAATCCCCTGGCCGGCCTGGCGGCTGGGTACGGCACCTTCCTCCCCCGCGGAGCGACCGTGGCTCCGCTCGACACCGAGCGCAAGTGGTCGTTCCAGTCCACGGCCCGCATGGGCGATCGCCTCAAGGCCGGCGATGTGATCGGCACCGTCCAGGAGGGCCGCTTCACCCACAAGATCATGGTGCCCTTCGCCGAACCCGGGGAGGTCACACTCGAGTGGATCCAGCAGGGCAGCTTCACCGTCGACACGGCGGTCGCCCGCATTCAGGATGCCCGAGGCAACACCCGCTCCCTCACCCTCACCCAGGAGTGGCCGGTGCGGCGTCCCCTGCCCCAGGGCCTGCTGGAGCGGCGCCTGTGCGAGCGGCTCTATCCCGAGGAGCCGATGATCACCACCCAGCGCATCGTGGACACGTTCCTCCCGATTGCCCGTGGGGGCACCGGCTGCATCCCCGGACCGTTCGGTGCCGGGAAGACGGTGCTGCAGAACATGATCTCGCGCCACTCGGATGTGGACGTGGTGATCGTGGTGGCCTGCGGCGAGCGGGCCGGCGAGGTGGTGGAAACCATCACCGAGTTCCCCAAGCTCTCCGATCCCAAGACCGGTGGATCGCTGATGGATCGCACGATCATCATCTGCAACACCTCCTCGATGCCGGTGGCGGCGCGGGAGGCCTCGATCTACACCGGTCTCACCCTGGGTGAGTATTACCGCCAGATGGGCTACAACGTGCTGCTGATCGCCGATTCCACCTCCCGCTGGGCCCAGGCGATGCGCGAAACCTCCGGCCGGCTTGAGGAGATTCCCGGGGAGGAAGCCTTCCCGGCCTATCTCGACTCCTCGATCAAGAGTGTGTACGAGCGGGCCGGCATCATCCGCACCAACGACGGCAGTGTGGGCAGTCTCACGATGATCGGCACGGTGTCGCCGGCTGGCGGCAACTTCGAGGAGCCGGTCACCCAGTCGACCCTGAGCACGGTGAAGGCCTTCCTGGGGCTGAGTGCCGATCGGGCTTACAAGCGCTTCTATCCCGCCGTGGACATTCTGCTTTCCTGGTCGCGCTACTTCGGCCAGCTGGAAGACTGGTTCGCCAAGCATGTTGCGCCAGATTGGGTGCAACGGGTTCAGTCGATGAACGACCTGCTGCGCCGTGGTGATGCCGTGAATCAGATGATCCAGGTGACTGGTGAGGAAGGCGTCACCATCGAGGATTTCATCCTGCATCAGAAGGCGCTTTTCCTCGATATGGTGTATCTGCAGCAGGATGCCTTTGATGCGGTGGATTCCAGCTGCTCGATTGAACGCCAGAAAACATCCTTTGATCTGGTCTGCGATCTGCTGAACCGCCCTTATCACTTCGCTGACAAGGGGGCGGTGCGGGAGTTCTTCACCCGTCTCACGGGTCTGTTCAAGAACCTCAATTACGCCCCTGGTGAATCACCCACCTATGCGGGTTATCTGAAGCAGATTCAGGATCTGGCTGCAGGCCAGACTGGCGCGCCAGCCTCCGCGGCGTCGCCCTCGTCGTCGGAAGCAACCGCCAAAGCCGCCTAGTCCGAGGCGGGCTCGGGCCAAGGCGGCAGTTTGGGCTCAGGTGGATGCATGGGTGGATGCGGTCACTCGTTCAGGAGCTCCTGCTTCGCCTGCTCCAGCCTGGCCCGGTCCTCGTCGCTGACGGTGGGATAGCGGAGGTTGAGGGAGTCGAGGGTTTCCACAACGGCGGCCGCCACCACGATGCGCGTGAACCACTTGTTGTCGGCCGGAACCACATACCAGGGCGCGCGCTTGGTGGCCGTATTCCGGATCATGTCCTCGTAGGCCTGCATGTAGTCGTCCCAGTAGGCCCGCTCCTTGATGTCGTTGGCGGAGAACTTCCAGTTCTTCTCAGGATTGTTCAGCCGTTCAAGGAAGCGCCTCTTCTGCTCTTTCTTGGAGACATGCAGGAAGAATTTTCGTACCACTGTTCCGTTGTTGCTGAGGTACTTCTCGTAGTTGCGGATATCCTTGAAGCGCTTCTCCCAGATGTCCTTGCCCATCAGTTCGTCCGGGAGTGTCTGCTTGTGCAGAAACTCGGGGTGAACACGCACCACCAGGGTCTCCTCGTAGTAGCTGCGGTTGAAGATGCCGATCCGCCCCCGCTCGGGCAGGGCGATGTTGCAGCGCCAGAGATAGTCGTGATCCAGGGCGATGCCGGAAGGTGCCTTGAAACTGCTCACCTGGCAGCCCTGGGGATTGACCCCGCTCATCACATGCTTGATGGTGCCATCCTTGCCGGCGGCATCCATGGCCTGGAAGGCCAAGAGCACGGCCCAGCGATCCTGGGCATAGAGCATGTCCTGAAATTCCGCCAGCAGCTCCACACCCAACGCCAGGGCTTCCTTGGCCTGGGGTTTGTCTTCCTGGTCGAAGTGGAGCGTATCGCCAGGGTCCACATCCTTGAGGCGAAACGATTCGCCATCCTCGATGCGAAAGGGCCTGGCCAGTTCCCGTGCTCGTTCAATCAGGGCTTTCTGCTGTTGATTCATGCTGGTCTTCAGGATCCTCTTTCTGGGTGCACTGTAAGCATGGTTGGTGCATCGGATCATCCGCTTCATGATCGTTGCGATGCCTCCCATCGCGCGCGACGACATTGCAGCAAGGGAGTGGTCCGTGCGATCAGCGGGGGGACTGGCGCAGGCCTGTCTCCGGGCGAGGCAGGGGGCGTTTCAGGGTTCTGAGCGTGCTGCACGGGCCGCTTCGGCATCGGGGGGTGTTGCCCCCTTGGTGAAGCTGAGGGTGTCGTTGTTGGCTCCTGTCAGCGTTTCACCCTTGCTGTCCAGCTTGGTGAAGGGATACAACGCCTCGCCCTGCAGGTTGGCCGGCCAGCCGAAGGCGGCCACCACGGCGCGCTTGAGCTAGGTGGTGCCCTACACGCCGAGCTCCTTGGCGATCACGCCGCCGACTTCGTATGGACCTCCACCATGGGATCAACGCAGACCCTGCCCATCCCCATGTCCTCCCTGGTCCGGCGACGATCCCTCCAGGGCCCTGCTCCGGGCCTGAGGCGGCTGCTGCCGGTGCTGCTCGCTCCCGCCCTGCTGGCACTCCCCGGCCCCCTGCGCGCCGATGTGCTGCAGGAGCGGGAGCAGCGCTCCCATCCGGTGTGGTCGCCTGGGGGCATGGTGGCGGTGCAGGAGCCATTGGCCGCGGTCGCCGGGGTGGAGCTGCTGCGGCAGGGCGGCAATGCGGTGGATGCGGCGGTCGGCACCGCCTTCGCCCTGGCGGTGAGCCACCCCCAGGCCGGCAACCTGGGCGGCGGCGGCTTCCTGATGCTGTGGTTGCCCGGCGCCTCGCCGGCCCGCTCCCGCGGCTGTCTGCCGGAGGCCGGCACCCAGGGCAGGGCCGGCAGCCCTGAGCTGAGGATCGGCCGGGGCACGGCCGTGGCGGTGAACTTCCGTGAGACGGCGCCGGCCGCCGCCCGCGGTGATCTGTTCGTGGGGCCGGATGGACGCGTGGATCGCAAGCTGGCCACCGGCAGCCTGCTGAGCACGGCCGTGCCCGGCTCGGTGGCGGGGCTGGTGCTGGCCCAGCGCTGCTATGGCCGCCTGCCGCTGCGCCAGGTGCTCCGCCCCGCCATCGCCCTGGCCGAGCGGGGGTTCCCGGTGAGTCGGGTGCTGGCGGAAGATCTGCGCCGCGCCCGCCCGCGGCTGGCGGCCGACCCCACCGCCCGGGCCTTGTTCCTGGCGGCGGCCCGGCCCGGCGCCCTGCTGCGTCAGCGGGCGTTGGCGGCCACCCTGCGCCGGATCGCGGAGCAGGGCGAGCGCGGCTTCTACGCGGGCCCAACGGCCGTGGCTCTCACGGGGTTGATGCGGCGGGGCGGCGGGCTGATCACCCCCGCCGATCTTGCGGACTACCGGGCCCAGCTGGTGCGACCCCTGACGGGCCGCTTCCGTGGCACCACCGTGCTGGTGCCGCCGCCACCCAGCAGCGCCGTGACGATCCTGCAGCTGCTGGCCCTGCTGGAGCCCATGCCGCTGGCCAGCCTGGGGGCCAACGGAGCCGCGACCCTGCACCGCATGGCCGAGGCCATGAACCTGGCCTACCGCGACCGCAACGCCCTGCTGGGTGATCCCGACCAGGTGGCGATCCCCCTGGCCCGGATGCTGGCCCCCGCCTACGTGGCGGCGATGGGCCGCTCCCTCGATCTGCAGCGGCACCGGCCCGCCGCGCAGGTGCAGCAGGGGCCGCCGCCCCTGCCCGAGAGCGAGGACACGATCCACCTCTCCGCCGCCGATCGCCAGGGGGGCATGGTGGCCCTCACCACCACGCTCAACTTCCCCTTCGGCAGCGGCATCGCCGTGCCCGGGGCGGGCTTCCTGCTCAACAACGAGATGGACGATTTCACCGCCCAGCTGGGCAGCCCGAACGCCTTCGGGCTGGTGCAGGGCGCCTCCAATGCCATCGCCCCGGGCCGGCGGCCGCTCAGCTCGATGAGCCCCACCCTGGTGTTCCACGCCGACGGCCGGCCCTGGTTCGCCACCGGCAGCCCCGGCGGCAGCCGCATCCTCACCACCGTGCTGCAGGTGCTGCTCAACCGCATCGAGCACGGCCTCAACCTGGCCGGTGCCGTGGCGGCTCCACGCATCCATGCCCAGCTGCTGCCCGATCGCTTCTTCCATGAGGAAGGCCTCAGCCCCGACACCCGCCGGCTGCTGGAGGCGAAGGGCCACCAGCTGGTGCGCAGCCCCGCCATGGGAGCGGCCAACAGCGTGGAGATCACGGCCGAGGGCACGCTCGGTGTGGTGGATCCCCGCAAGGCCGAGGGGTTCGCGGCGGGGGAGTGACGCCGCCCGGCCCGGTCCTCAGCCCGCCTGGGGGCTCGGGGTGGTGAGCAGGTTGATGGCCGAGAAGGCCAGGCCGATGCCCAGCAGGGTGCCGATCGCCCAGAGGCTGTCGCTGGGCCATTCGGCGATCAGCATCCCGCCCAGCACGGTGGTGACGATTCCATCGAGCAGCACCAGGCTGCGGGCGGGGCCCTGGCCGGCGGCCGCGGCGGCCAGCTCCATCACGCCCTGGAAGGCCAGCAGGAAGCCCACGAACAGGGTGAGGCTCACCTCACTGGCGAGGGGGTAGAGCAGGATGTAGATCCCGCCGCCGGCATAGAGGAGGGCGGAGAGCAGGCGGAACAGCTTGCCCTTCAGATCGGCTTCACCGGTGAGGCGCAGCCCCTGGGAGAGGCCGGCAGCGATGGCCACGCCGCCGATGGCGATCGTGAGCAGGGTGGCCGACACGAACGGCAGGGCGATGGCCAGGCCCGCCGCAGCCAGCAGCAGGCCGGCGGTGAGCCAGCGCAGCGCGGGGGAGGAGGGAGCGGCCACGGAGTGCATGCAATGGCCATCACCCTACGCAGACTCACCAGCAGGGACTCACCAGCAGGAAGTGCAGCTCGTTCTGCCTGTCCTTTGATCGGCGAATGCCCACAGGGCTGTCGCAATCCATCACAACCCCCGCAGCGCCCGGATGGAATCCCCCAGGGTATGGGCAGCTTCGCAGCCGTTCCGGTCTCCATGTTTGAGCTGCTTCCCCCGCTCAACGACCGCAACCTGCCGTGGATGGACACCATCCACCCGATCGTGGTGCACTTCGTCATCGCCATGGCGCTGATCAGTGTGGTGTTCGATCTGATCGGCCGCTTCGGCCGCCGACCTGCCCTGTTTGAAGTGAGTTTCTGGAATTTGCTGGTGGCCACGGTGGCCATCTTCGTGGCGATCATCTTCGGCCAGATCGAGGCCGGCCTGGCCAGTCCCTACGGCGAGGCCAGCACGATCCTCAACCTGCACAGCACCCTCGGCTGGTCGCTGGCCGGGGTGCTGGCCCTGCTCTCCGGCTGGCGCTACGTGATCCGCAGCCGTGACCCCCTGCAGCTGCCGCCGGCCTTCCTGGGCGCCGGAGCGCTGCTGAGCGTGCTGGTGGTGGTGCAGGTGCTGCTGGGGAATCAGCTGGTGTGGGTGTACGGGCTGCACACGGTGCCCGTGGTCGAAGCCGTGCGCGCGGGGCTGGTGTGATGTACGCCTTGGTGCCCCTGGCCGCTGCCCCTGTGGCCGAGCAGCTGGGCCCCAACCAGTTGCCCTACGCCATGCCGCTGCACCCCAACCTGGTGCACTTCACGATCGGGTTGTTCGTGATCGCGATTGTCTTCGACATCGCCGGCGCCCTGTTTCCGCTCGAGAAGCGGCTGTTCCGCTTCCTGGCATTGCCGGTGACCCGCTGCAGCTTCCACGATGTGGGCTGGTTCAACCTGCTGGCCTGCGTCGTGGTGAGCTTCTTCACCGTCGCGGCCGGCTTCTACGAGATGTTGCTGGCGGTGCCGATCCCGGGGGGGCGCAGCGACTTCGGCCTCGGCAGCGCCGCCACCATGCTCTGGCACGGCGTGGGGGGTGTTGTTCTGCTGCTGTTGATCGTGGCGATGGTGGTGTGGCGTGGCCTGCAGCGGTTCCGCTGGCGCCGCGACCTGGGCCGCGAGGTGCAGTGGAGCTACCTGCTGGCCGGCCTGGGCCTGTTCGTGCTGATCGGGGTGCACGGCACCCTCGGTGCCCAGCTGGCCGGTGAGTTCGGCGTGCACGTCACGGCAGACCAGCTGCTGGCGGCGGGCCTGAACCTGCGGGAGGCCCTGCCATGACCAGCTCTGCCGCGCGATCCCCAAGGCTCTGGTCCGTCGCGCTGCTGCTGGCTGCGGTGCTCAGCGACCTGGCCGCCAGCTTCTGGATGGCCGCCCAGTCGCACCGCTGGCTTCCGGTGCCGGCCTCCGCGGCCGCTGGCCCCGTGGACGACCTGTTCGCCCTGGAGGTGGGCATCGGCAGCTTCATCTTCCTGGGCTGCAGCGGCGTGATCCTCTGGACGCTGCTGTTCAACCGAGCCCCCAAGTACGACCTGGACAACGGCGATCCGATCGAAGGCAACCTCAAGCTCGAGATCATCTGGACGCTGATCCCACTGGTGATCGTGATGCTGATTGCCTGGAAGGCGATCGACGTGAGCGACACGCTCTCCACCCTGGGCGGCAAGATCCGCGTGAGCGGCGGCCATGCCGCCATGCACGGCGTCGAGGGCCCCGCGGCCAGGGTGCTGGCCGCAGACGACCCGGCCGCCGCGATGCCCATTCAGGTGATCGGCCGCCAGTGGAGCTGGGAGTTCATCTATCCCAACGGCGTGCACAGCAGCGAGCTGCACCTGCCCGAGGGCCAGCGCAGCTTCCTGCGCCTCAGCGCCACCGATGTGATCCACGGCTTCTACGTGCCGGCCTTCCGGCTCAAGCAGGACCTGATCCCCGGCAGCGTGATCGATTACAGCCTCATCCCCACCCGCGCGGGCCGCTACCGGCTGCGCGATTCGATGTTCAGCGGCGGCTACTTCTCCTCCAACCAGACCGATGTGGTGGTGGAGCCGCCTGAGGCCTACGCGGCCTGGCTCAAGCAGGCCCTGCGCCAGCCGCTGCAGCCGGCCGCCAACGCCGCCACCGACCTCTACGCCCAGCGTCTGGCCCGCGGCGACCGGGGCTGGGCGACGGTGCCGCCGGCGCCCCCGCCGCTGGTGCACGTCAGTGCCGATCCCACCGCCAGTCACGAGGGCTGACCATGACCAGCACCACCCCCGCTCCGGCCTTCGATCCCCGCGTGCTGCGGGCGCCCCATCCGGTGCCCGGCGCGCCGAACAACTGGCGGCGCTTCCTGAGCTTCAACACCGACGCCAAGGTGATCGGCCTGCAGTACATGATCACCGCGCTGTTCTTCCTGCTGGTGGGCGGCCTGCTGTCGATGATCATGCGCGGCGAGCTGATCACGCCGGCGGCAGATCTGGTGGATCCCTCCGTCTACAACGGGCTCTACACGATGCACGGAACGGTGATGCTGTTCCTGTTTCTGTTCCCGATCCTCAACGGCTTCAACAACCTGCTGATCCCGCCGATGATCGGAGCGCCGGACATGGCCTTCCCCCGCCTGAACGCGGCCGCCTTCTGGATGGTGCCGGTGTTCGGCGTGATTCTGATGGCGAGTTTCCTGGTGCCAGGCGGCCCCTCCGGCTCCGGCTGGTGGGCCTACCCACCCCAGAGCATCCAGAACCCGCTCGGGCATTTCATCAACGGCCAGTTTCTGTGGATCCTGGCGGTGGCGCTCTCGGGCATCTCCTCGATCATGGGGGCGGTGAACTTCATCACCACGGTGATCCGCCTGCGGGCGCCGGGCATGGGCTGGTTCCGCATGCCGATCTTCTGCTGGACGGCCGTGGCCGCCCAGACGATCCAGCTGATCGGCCTGCCGGTGCTCACCGCCGGGGCGGTGCTGCTGCTGTTCGACCTCAGCTTCGGCACCAGCTTCTACCGGCCGGAGGGGGGCGGCGATCCGATGCTGTATCAGCACTTCTTCTGGTTCTATTCCCATCCGGCGGTGTACGTGATGGCGCTGCCGGTGTTCGGCATCTTCTCCGAGCTGTTTCCGGTCTATGCCCGCAAACCCCTGTTCGGCTACCACGTGGTGGCGATCGCCTCGTTCGGGATCACCTTCCTCAGCCTGATCGTGTGGGTGCACCACATGTTCTACAGCGGCACACCGCAGTGGATGCGCAACCTGTTCATGGTCACCACGATGCTGATCGCGGTGCCCACCGGCATCAAGGTGTTCGCCTGGATCGCCACGCTGTGGCGCGGCAAGCTGCGCCTCACCACGGCCATGCTGTTCTGCCTCGGCGGTGTGTTCAACTTCATCTTCGCCGGCATCACCGGCATCATGCTGGCCACGGTGCCGGTGGACATCCACGTGGGCAACACCTACTTCGTGGTGGGCCATTTCCACACCGTGATCTTCTCCACCATCACCTACGGCGTGTTTGCCGGCATCTACCACTGGTTCCCGAAGTTCACCGGCCGGATGATGTACGAAGGCCTGGGCAAGCTGCACTTCGTGCTCACCTTCATCGGCAGTCAGCTCACCTTCCTGCCGATGCATGCGGCCGGCCTGCTGGGCATGCCGCGCCGGGTGGCGTCCTACGACCCGGAGTTCGCCTTCGCCAACGTGCTCGCCAGCCTCGGCGCCTTCCTGCTGGGGGTGGCCACGATTCCGTTTCTGCTCAACCTGGTGAGCTCCTGGGTGCGGGGCGAGAAGGCACCGCCCAACCCCTGGCATGCCATCGGCCTGGAGTGGCTGCTGCCCTCGCCGCCACCGGCGGAGAACTTCGAGCACGACGTGCCCACCGTGGTGAGCGGCCCCTACGGCTACGGGCTGGAGCGGCCGCTGGTGCTCGATCAGGCGCGCTACGTGGCCAGGGCGGCCCAGGGAGGTTGACCCCATGACCACCATCACCCCCAACCCGGCCGACGCCCCCGTGCACGCCGACCATGGCCACGGCGATCACACCCTCACGGGCTTCGTGATCTTCCTGCTCTCCGAGAGCGTGATCTTCCTGGCGCTGTTCGCCGGCTACGCCATCTACAAGACCTCCTCACCCCTGTGGCTGCCGCCCGGTGTGGAGGGGCTGGAGCTGGCCGATCCGCTGCGCTTCACCGTGGTGCTGGTGAGCAGCAGTGGTGTGATCTGGCTGGCCGAGCGCGCCCTGCACCGGGGCCGGCTGCGGCAGTTCCGCGCCTGGTGGCTGCTCACCATGGCGATGGGGGTGGTGTTTCTGGTGGGGCAGGGGCTCGAGTGGGCCGGGCTGCCCTTCGGGCTGGGAGATGGGGTGTACGGCGCCAGCTTCTATCTGCTCACCGGCTTCCACGGCCTGCACGTGCTCACCGGCGTGCTGCTGATGGGGCTGATGCTGGCCCGCTCCTTTCGCCCGGGCAACTACGACGCCGGCTCGGTGGGGGTGACGGCCGTGTCGCTGTTCTGGCACTTCGTGGATGTGATCTGGGTGGTGCTGTTCGTGCTGATTTACGTGTGGCAGCGCTGATGCTGATGGGGCCATCGCGATGATCATTGACGACACCCTCTACGACGTGGTGGTGATCGGCAGTGGCGCGGCCGGCGCCACGCTGGCCGCCGAGCTGGCCCAGGCGGGCCGACGGGTGCTGCTGCTCGAGCGCGGCGAGCGGCTGCCGCTGGTGGATCAGAACGTGGGCGATGTGGAGCTGTTCCGCAGGCCGCGCTACCACCCGGAGCAGCCCTGGTTCGGCAGCGACGGCGATCCCTTCAACCCCCAGATGGTGTACGCCCTGGGCGGCAACACCAAGATCTGGGCGGCGGTGCTGGAGCGGTTGCGGGAGGCGGAATTCGAGGGCGTGGCGATGCAGGACGGCCGCTCGCCGGCCTGGGGGTTGCACTACGGCGATCTGGCCCCCTGGTATGACCGGGCCGAGGCCCTCTACCGGGTGCACGGTCAGGCCGGCGAGGATCCCACGGCGCCGCCGCGCGCGGCGGCCTATCCCTATGGCCCGCGGCCGATGGAGCCGGTGCTGGAGCAGCTGCACGCCGACCTGTCGCGCCAGGGATTGCGGCCCTATCACCTGCCGCTGAGCTGGAGCGAGAGCAGCGCCGATCCCATCGGCGACGCGGAGCTGTTCGGCGTGGAGCGGGCCCTGGCGGCGGTGACCCCGGCGGCGGTTCGCAGCGGCGCGGTGGTGGAGGCGCTGCATGTGGACCCCAGCGGCCGTGAGGTGAAGGGCGTGGAGGCGCGGATCGCAGGCGACCGCTGGCTGTTCCAGGGGCACCAGGTGGTGCTGGCGGCCGGGGCGGTGAACACCGCCGCGATCCTGCTGCGCTCGGCGGGGGAGCGGCACCCCAGCGGGCTGGCCAACGACTCGGATCAGGTGGGCCGCAACCTGATGAAGCCCCAGCTCACGGCGCTGCTGCAGCGGGCCAGCAGCCCCAATTCGGGCCGCTACTCACCGGCCCTGGGCCTCACGGAGTACTACTGGGGCGACAAGAACGTGGACTACGCCCTGGGCTCGATCCGCAACGGTGGGGGCGTGCTGCAGGATCTGCTGTTCGCCGAGTCGCCGCCGCTGCTGTCGCTGGTGAGCCGGCTGCTGCCGGATCCGGCGCTGGAGTGGCTGGCCGACCGCTCGATCACCTGGTGGGCGATGACGGCGGTGCTGCCCGACCCGGAGAACCGGGTGACGGTGCGGGGTGAGCGCATCGATGTGGCCTACATCCCCAACAACCGCGAAGCCCACGACCGGTTGGTGTACCGCTGGCTGGACACGATCCAGAAAACCGAGGCCGACCCCGCCACCACGGTGGTGCAGCGGGCGCCGATCTATCCCCGCGGCGAGGCGCCGCTGAGCGTGATGGGCCTGGCCTGCGGCACCTGCCGCATGGGCAGTGATCCGGCCAGCTCGGTGGTGAACCTGGAGGGCCGTTGCCATGGGCTGGAGAACCTCTGGATCGCGGATGCCAGCGTGTTTCCGAGCTGCCCGGCGGTGGGCCCAGGCCTCACCGTGATCGCCAACGCCCTGCGCATCGCGGCGCGCCTCGAGGCGGAGCTGGCATGAACGCGACCAGGGGTTGATGGCCTGGAACCTCTGGGCACCGACCTGAGGGATCGCCAGTGGGGCGCGGTGCGGGAGGAGGAAGCTGTTCCACCACCGTGAGCTCCATCCACCCCGCCCTCACCGGCAGCGCAACGTAGGCAGCGCGCCCGGTCCTGATCACCATGGGCAGGGGATCCCACACCGTGCGGCTGGCCGTGACCGACACTCTCCTGGCTCTGGCTGAGGGCACCAGTGCGCCCCTCGGGGCGACGCTGCAGCGGGGCGGGGTGAACTTCAGCGTTCATGCCCGGGGCTGCGACAGGGTGGAGCTCTGCCTGTTCGACGCGCTCGAGGATCCGGAGCCCTCGGCGGTGCTGGTGCTCGAGGGTGAAGCGCACCGCAGCGCCACCTACTGGCATGGCCTGGTGGCGGGGGTGGGGCCGGGCCAGCTCTACGGCTACCGCCTCCCCGCCGATCCCGACTGCCTGCTGCTCGACCCCTACGCCCCGGCCCTGGCGGTGCCTGCGGGCTATCGCCGGCAGCGGGGCCAGCGCCGCGACGGGGGGCAGATCGGGGCGGGAGGCGGCTGGGCTGGGGCCATCAAGAGTGTCGTGGCCGACCTCAGCCGCTACGACTGGGAGGGCGATCGGCCCCTGCGCCGCCCTGCGCGCGAAACGGTGATCTACGAGCTGCACGTGCGCGGCTTCACCGCCGATCCCAGCGCCGCTGTCGCCCCCGGGCGGGCCGGCACCTATGCCGCTCTGATCGAAACGATTCCCTACCTGCAGCAGCTGGGCATCACCGCCGTGGAGCTGATGCCGGTGTTCGCCTTCGACGCCCAGGCGGCTCCGGCCGGCCTGAGCAACCACTGGGGCTACCAGCCCATCAGCGTGCTCGCTCCCCACCCGGGCTACGCCACTGGCCCCGATCCTCTGGCGGTGCTCGATGAGTTCCGTGATCTGGTGAAGGCCCTGCACCGCGCCGGCCTCGAGGTGATCCTGGATGTGGTGTACAACCACACTGCGGAGGGGGCCATGGCGGGCGCGGCGGCGGGGCCCACCCTCTCCTATCGGGGCCTGGCTCCCCACGACTACTACCTGCTCCAGGGGGAGGGGGACAGCCTGCACGACTTCGACGTGACCGGCTGCGGCAACACCTTCAACGCCAACCATCCGGTGGTGCGGCGGCTGATCCGCCACAGCCTGCGCCACTGGGTGCAGCACATGCACGTGGATGGATTCCGCTTTGATCTGGCCGCCGTGCTGTCCCGCGATGAGGAGGGCCGTCCGGAGCCGCGGCCGCCGGTACTCTTCGATCTCGACACCGATCCGGTGCTGGCCGGCACCAAGCTGATCGCTGAAGCCTGGGATGCCGCCGGCCTCTATGAGGTGGGCCGGTTCGTGGGGGAGCGCTGGCAGGAGTGGAACGGGCGCTTCCGCGACGATCTGCGCCATTTCCTCAAGGGAGACTCCGGCTTCGCCTGGGCGGCCGCCCAGCGCCTGATCGGCAGCCCGGACATCTATGGCCCCCGCCAGCGGGAGGCGGAGCTGAGCGTGAACTTCGTGACCTGCCACGACGGCTTCACCCTGGCCGACTGGGTGAGTTACGACACCAAGCACAACGAGGCCAATGGCGAGGCCAACCGCGACGGCTCCGATGACAATGCCAGCTGGAACTGCGGCGTGGAGGGGGAGACGCAGGATCCCGACGTGCTGGCCCTCAGGGCGCGGCAGATGCGCAATGCCCTCTGCCTGCTGCTGCTCGCTCCAGGCACGCCGATGCTGGCGATGGGCGATGAGGTGGGCCGCAGCCAGCGGGGCAACAACAACGCCTACTGCCAGGACAATCCGATCAGCTGGATGGACTGGGGCCTGGTGGCGAGAAGGGCGGATCTGCTGCGCTTCAGCCGCGCCCTGATCGCCTTCCGGCAGCGGCGCGATGTGGTGGTGGATCACGCCAACCTGTCGCTCTCCGAGCTGCTGCGCCGCTGTGCGGTGGAGTGGCACGGGGTGGAGCCGTTCCAGCCCGACTGGGGGGCCGACTCCCACTCCCTGGCCCTGAGCCACACCAGCAGCGAACACCGCTTCCGGAGGCATCTGCTGGTGAATGCCTGGTGGCAGCCGCTGCGGTTTGCCCTGCCCCCCACCGGTCTGGCCGATGGGCGGTGGCATCGCTGGATCGATACCGCCCTTCCCAGCCCCGACGACATCGTCGACTGGGCGGAGGCACCCGCTCTGCCGGAGCAGGCCTACACCCTGCAGCCCCGCTCGGTGGTGGTGCTGATGGCGCGGGCGGCTCAGGGCGGAGGGGCTGCCCCCTGACGTGTGGCCAGGCCTTCCTCGCCAGTGATGCCGCCAGCTCCATCATTGCCACCACGATCTTCGCCGATGGCGGCATCATGCAGAGCAGCCTGGTGCTCTGACGCCGGGATCGGCGGCTTCCAGTCGCTCCAGGCCTACATCGACGCCCATGTGCTGGTCGGGGCGGCCGGTGATCAGCAGGGAGGCCCGCTGACGGGTGCCGATCGTCCACAGCCATTTGGTGAGCAGGGTGAGGCGGTTCTCGTTGGCCGGCATGAAGGCCAGGTGGGCCAGGCCCCACAGCAGCCAGCCGATCGGCCCGCTCACCCGCAGTCCGCGCAGGTCGGCCACGGCGCAGAGGGGGCCGATCACCGCCATGCTGCCGAAATCGGTCCAGCGGAAGGGGGCATGGGAGCGCCCTTCCTGAGCGGCCAGGATGTCGGCGGCCACCCAGCCGCCCATCTGCACCGCCGGGCTGGCCATGCCCGGCAGGGGCTTGCCGTCCGCGGTGTGGCTGTAGGCGCAGAGGTCGCCCACCACCCGGATGGAGGGGTGGTCGGGAATGGAGAAATCGGGGTTCACGATCACACGCCCGCCCCGGTCGAGCGGGCAGCCGCTGCGCTCGGCCAGCAGTTTGCCCAGGTGTGAGGCCCGCACGCCGGCGGTCCAGCAGATCGTGGCCGCCTCCAGGGTCCGCTCGCCGCCTGGGGCGGTCAGCGTCACCCGTTCGGAGGCGATGGCCTGCACCCGGCCGCCCAGCAGCAGCTCCACACCGCGGGAGCGCAGGTAGCGGCCGGCGGCGTCCGAGAGGCTGGGGTGCATGGCCCGCAGCAGCCTCTCGCCAGGATCCACCAGGGTGACCTTGCAGTCGTCCGGGTCCAGCTGCTTGAAGTCGCGTGCCACCGCATGGCGCAGCATCTCGTTCACTGATCCGGCCAGTTCGCAGCCGGAGGGGCCGCCGCCCACCACCACCACCGACTGCAGGTGACGGCGGCGCTCCCGATCGGGCGTCTGCTCGGCCTCCTCGAGGGCCGTGAGCAGCCGCCGGCGCACCTCGTCGGCGTGCTCGAGGATCTTCATCGGCGGCGCATGCTCGCGCCACTCCTCATGGCCGAAGTAGGTGCTGCCCGAGCCGGTGGCCAGGATCAGGTGGTCGAAGGCCAGGCGGCGGTCGTTGAACACCACCTCCCTGGCCGCCGGGTCGATGTCGACCACCTCACCGAGCAGAACCTGGATGTTGGGGGCCTGACCCACCATCTGGCGCAGGGGTGAGGCCACGTCGGCCTCCGACACGAGCCCCGAAGCCACCTGATAGAGGAGCGGCTGGAAGAGGTTGAAGTTGCGCTTGTCGATCAGGGTGACCCGCACGGGCCTGCCGCTGAGGGCATGGGCCGCCTTGAGGCCGGCGAAGCCACCGCCCACGATCACCACGTGGGGCAGCCCGGCCAGCTGTTCATCCGGTGGGGCGAGCTCGAGGAAGAAGCGTTCCCTGGCCATCAGAGCAGTTCGCCAGGGGTCACGGTAACGGCGTTGGCCGCCGGCCACCGGCATTCAGGATCCGGAGCACCAGGACCCGGTGGACGTCCGCCACGAGCATGCCGCCCAGCTGCTCTCCAACGATCTCTTGTTTCTGGTCCTGTTCACCGGCAGCGCCACTCACGAGGTGCCTTCACCCCTGTGGTTGCCCGATCCAGACAACCAACAGGAGACGGTGCGGGGCGGGCGCATCGAGATCACCGCAGCAGATGGTTGGGATGTGGAGCACAGTCCTGATCAGATTCAGGTCCCTCCCTGCCGATCCAGGTGGCAGGGTGCTGCAGCCGAAGATGACGATCGGCATCCGGGCCAGCTCCACACATTCAGGCCCGCCACTTCGGCAGCCAGTTAGGCAGCCCCTCAGGCCGCCAGCGTGGAGGCGAGCTCATGGGTGATCACCTCAAATCCCACCAGACGGTGATCACCGAATGAACGCAGGAACGGCACATCGCCGGCATCACGACCCTGGCCAATGAGCACCCGGCCGCAGCGGGGCATGTTGTGTCGCGCATCGAAGGTGTACCAGCGGTCGCCGAGAAACACCTCGAACCAGGCCGAGAAGTCGACCGGCTCCTCCCCTACTGGAATACCCGTGTAGCCCAGGTAGCCGGTGCAGTAGCGGGCAGGGATGTTGAGGCAGCGGCACAGGCTGATCGCCAGGTGGGCAAAGTCGCGGCACACACCAGCTCCATCGGCAAGGGTCTGGCTGGCGGTCTTCTCCGGCGTCACTGCGCTGTAGTCGAAGCGGATCTGGGCGTGAATCCAGTCGCAGATGGCCTGGACGCGAGGCCAGCCTGCTGGAACGGACGAGAAGGTGGCCCAGGCCAGGCCCATCAGCGCGGCGGTGTCGCAGTAGGTGCTGGCGTTCAGGTAGGGGTAGGTGTCGATCGGCAGAAACTGAACCGGGCACAGCGCCGCAGCAGGCACCACGGGATCCCCTGCATCCGGCTGCTGGATGGTGGCGTTGTAGCCGAAGCTGGTGGTGCCGGAGGCGGCGATGAAGCGGCACCAGCGGTTGCCTTGCCAATGGGTGAGCACCTCCACCGGTCGATCAGGCTGCAACGACACCTGCTCATGGTCCAGCAGGTTGGTCAACAGGCTGGTGTGGGGGTGCACCAGGGCGAGGATGGGTGTGGGCGCCTCGCAGGCAATCTCGAGTCGGCAGCCGATGCGGAGATCCAACGCGGTTTTGGATTGCGTGCCGAGTGCACGCATGCTGGCCGCTGGGCCCCTGGGCGGCGGGCGCGGTGCGGGGGCTCTGACACGGGCAGGAGGTGAATCCTGCGGCTCGAGGCGAGGGCCAGCCGCTCCTGCCCCCAGCGGTAGGCCTGATCTGGCGGTAGAGCGCTTCGAGTTCAGAGCTCTGAGGGCTCGATGACGCAGGGCGAGGTGCTGCCTACCCGATACTGGGCTATGAGCCCCATTGGCTATGCAGGCTGATCAACAGCACGATCACCAACGTCAATACCCACGTCAATCCCAACATGGGCAGCAGAGGGAATTCATGACACGGCCCGCCAGATCAGGATTGCGGCAGAGGGCGCTAGAGGAGCTCAAGCTGTTCTGGCTCATAGCCCTGTATCTCTGGATCTTCCTGGGCTCATTCACCACCTACCGCCGACTGGTGCTTGCCGAAACCGGAGTCACCTATCTCCATTACGGGGTCGCGCTGATCGAAGCGTTGGTCATCGCCAAGGTTGTGCTGCTTGGCAAGATGTTCGGCTTTGGGCGGCGTTTTGAACAGCTTCCGCTGATCGTGCCCGTGGCTTACAAGTCCATTGCCTTTGGCTTGCTGGTGATGCTGTTCAGCATCCTTGAACACGTTGTGGAGGGAATGCTCCGTCACCACAGTGGCTGGAGTGGGCTGCGCGATCTGGCCGCCCTCGGCATCGATGAGCTGTCGGCTCGCGTTCTCATGCTCACGATCGCCTTCGTTCCGTTTTTTGCCTTCTGGGAGATCGGGCGCGTGCTTGGCATGCAGCGACTCGCTGCCATGTTCTTCGTACGGCAGGACACGTCCGCGTAGAGACGCCTCCGCATGGATCAACTCCCAGGGGATGCGCTGCCATGACGGCCACCAGCCCGGCCAGCCACCATCCCAGATCCCAGACCCATCACGACGCCGCCGAGCACGAACCAGAGCACGTTGAGCAGGAGGCGAAGCATGGGATTCAGCCGGCCGGTGCAGCAAGGGAGGGCAGAAAGGTGACCAGTTGGGGCACCAAGAGCACCAGCAGCAGCACGCAGAGCTGGATCCCCACGAAGGGCCAGGCGCCGCGGTAGATGGCCCAGGTGCTCAGATCCGCCGGGGCCACACCGCGCAGGTAGAAGAGGGCGAAGCCGAACGGCGGGGTGAGGAAGGAGGTCTGCAGGTTGGTGCCGATCACCACCCCGAACCAGAGCAGCTCCTGGGGGCTCAGCAGCGTTCGGGCCGTGGGCAGCAGCAGCGGCACCACGATGAAGGCGATCTCGAAGAAGTCGATGAAGAAGCCCAGGGTGAAGATCACCAGCATCGCGACGGCCAGGAACCCCACCCTTCCCCCAGGCAGGTTGAGCAGCAGCCCGGAGATCAGCTGATCGCCCCCCAGCCCGCGGAACACCAGGCTGAAGGCGGTGGACCCCAGCAGGATCGCCATCACCATCGCCGTGGTGCGCAGGGTCTCATCGCTCACCTCCGCCAGCGCCTGGCGGCTGAAGCCCCCCTGCAGGGCCGCCAGCACCAGGGCGCCGAGGGCGCCGAGGGCGCCGGCCTCGGTAGGGGTGGCGATCCCGAAGAAGATGCTGCCCAGCACCAGCAGGATCAGCCCCAGCGGTTGCAGCACCACCCGCGCCAGGGTGGAGGCCGGCATGGCGCGCTCCGCGGCGGTGCTCTGCTGTGGGGCCAGCTCGGGGCGCAGCGCCGTGATCACCACCACGTAGAGGGCGAAGGCTCCGGCCATCACCAGCCCCGGGATCAGCGAGCCCAGGAACAGATCGCCGATCGACACGCCGAGCTGGTCACCCAGCACCACCAGCACGATGCTGGGGGGAATGATCTGCCCCAGGGTGCCGGAGGCGGTGATCACCCCGCAGGCGAGCGAGCGGTCGTAGCCGGCGCGCAGCATCGCCGGCAGGGAGATCATCCCCATGGTGGTGACGGTCGCCGCCACCACACCGGTGGTGGCCGCCAGCAGGGCCCCCACCAGGACCACGGCGAGGGCCAGGCCCCCGCGCAGGCGACCCAGCAGGTGCCCCATGGCCACCAGCAGGCGCTCGGCGATGCCCGATTTCTCGAGCATCGCGCCCATGAACACGAAGGCCGGAATCGCCAGCAGGGTGAAGTTCCCCATGATTCCGAAGATCCGCTGCGGCAACGCCGTGAGGAACGAGGGATCGATCACCCCCAGGGCCATGCCCAGCAGGCCGAACAGCACCGCCACCCCGCCAAGGCCGAAGGCCACCGGGTAGCCGCTGAGCAGGGCGAGCACGAGCGTGGCGAACATGCCGGCGCCCAGCCAGGCTCCGGCATCGAAGCCGATCACGTAGCCGAGCAGTTCGATCTCCATGGCCGCTCAGCGGTGCTCCTGCGGCAGGTGTTGCTGCCGCCGTTCCCGGGCCAGGCTGGCCAGACGACCGGCCAGGCGGATGGCCTCCGCCACACCCTGCAGACCCAGCAGCAGGAACCCGAGCGGGATCAGGGCTTTCACCCAGAAACGTGGCAGACCGCCCGGATCCGGTGAGGCCTCGGCGATGCGCCAGCTCTCCACGGTGGGGGTGGCCGAGACAATCAGCACCAGGGCCACGAAGGGCAGCAGCAGCAGCAGGGTGCCGGCCAGGTCCACCCGCAGCCGGCGGCGTTCCGGCCAGCGCGCCTGCAGCACGTCGACGCGGACATGCCCCCGGCGCTGCAGGGTCCAGCCCATGCCCAGCAGGAAGGCGAGCGCGAAGAGGTACCACTGCGCCTCGATCAGCCCATTGGAGCTGAGATTGCGGCCCAGCAGCAGCCCCGCGTAGCGGCCGATCACGTTCCAGCAGCCGAGGGTGAGCATGAGCAGCAGGGCCCAGCCAGCCAGCCGCCCCGCCCAGCGGTTCAGTCCGTCGATGGCGCCCAGCAGCCGCGGCAGTGGGGGGGGTGGCGGCATCGTCAGCGGCCTGCCCCGCCGGCGCCATAGGTGAACCGGGAGAGGGAGTATTCATTCACCGCGTTCCAGCCCTGCACCTGGATGCGGAAGCCGCGCCACTGGTCATGGATCTCGCGGAAGCTGCGGTCGCCGGCCGCCATGTCCGCCAGCAGCTGTTCCGAGGCCTTGGCGGCGGCCGTGAGGATGGCCTCGCCGTAGTTCACCAGTTCGGTCCCGCCCTTGATCAGCCGTTTCAGGGCGGCCGCGTTCAGCGCCTCATAGCGGCTGAGCATCGCCAGGTTGGCCTCCTGGCAGGCCGTGCTGAACATCGCCTGGTAAGGCTTGGGCAGACGGCGCCAGGCCTGGTGGTTCACCAGGGCAGTGAGGGTCGGCCCCGGTTCCCACCAGCCGGGGTAGTAGTAGTAGCGGGCGGCCCGGGCCAGCCCCAGCTTCTCGTCGTCGTAGGGGCCCGTCCACTCGGCGGCATCGATGGCGCCGCGATCGAGGGCCAGGTAGATCTCCCCACCGGGAAGCACCTGCACGTTCACGCCCAGGGCGGCCATCACCTTGCCGCCCAGCCCCGGGATGCGCATCTTCAGGCCCCGGAGCGATTCCGGTCCGTCGAGCCGGCGCTTGAACCAGCCGCCCATCTGGGCGCCGGTGTTGCCGGCCGGGAAGCTGACCACGCCGAAGTCGGCGTACACCGCGTTGATCGCGTCGAGGCCGCCGCCCTCGTACAGCCAGGCGTTCTGCTGCTGGGCCGTGAGTCCGAACGGCACCGCCGTGCCGAAGGCCAGCGCGGGGTTCTTGCCCACGTAGTAGTAGCTGGCGGTGTGGCCGCATTCCACCGATCCGCTCTGGACGGCTTCCAGCACCTCCAGCCCCGGCACCAGCTCCCCGGCGGCGAAGGGCTGGATCTGGAAGCGGCCGTCGCTCAGTTCAGCCACCCGGCGGCTCACCGTCTCGGCGCCGCCGAAGATGGTGTCCAGCGCGTGGGGCCAGCTGGTGGCCATCCGCCAGCGCAACGATGGCAGCGAGCTGCCGCTGGTGGAGCCGGCCCGGCGGATCGTGCAGGAGCCAAGCAGTGCGGCAGAGACGCCGGTGCCGGCCGCCTGGAGCAGCCGGCGACGCTGGATCGCCAACCCCGAACTCCGCTCAGACCACCGCCGCGAACGACTCGCGGAAGGCGGCGATGGTGGTGTCGATGTCCGCGTCGCTGTGGGCCAGGGAGGTGAAGCCGGCCTCGAAGGCGCTGGGGGCCAGGTAGACGCCACGCTCCAGCATGGCGCGATGGAGCCGGCCGAAACGGGCCGCGTCCGCCGCCTTCGCTTCCTCGAAGTTGCGCACCGGGCCTTCGCAGAGGAAGAAGCCGAACATCGCGCTGATCGAGCCGCCGGTGATGGGCAGCCCGGCGGCCTTGCCGGCCTCGAGAATCCCGGCGATCAGCCGCTTGGTGGTGGCCTCCAGCCGCTCGTAGGTTCCCGGCTGCTTGAGCAGATCGAGGGTCTTGATGCCGGCCGTCATGGCCAGAGGGTTGCCGCTCAGGGTCCCGGCCTGATACATGGGCCCGGCCGGAGCCACCATGCTCATGATGTCGGCCCGGCCGCCATAGGCGCCCACCGGCAGGCCGCCACCGATCACCTTGCCCATGGTGGTGAGGTCCGGCGTCACCCCGAAGCGGGCCTGGGCGCCGCCGTAGCTGATCCGGAAGCCGGTCATCACCTCGTCGAACACCAGCAGGGCGCCGTGCTCCTTGGTGAGCTCGCGCATGCCCTCCAGGAAGCCCGGCACCGGCGGGATGAAGCCGGCGTTGCCCACCACGGGCTCGAGGATCACCCCGGCGATCTCGCCGGGATTCTCCGCGAAGAGCTGTTTCACCGCCTCGAGGTCGTTGTAGGGGGCGGTGAGGGTGCTCGCGGCGGTGGTGCGGGGGACGCCGGGTGAATCGGGAAGCCCCAGGGTGGCCACGCCCGAGCCGGCCTTGACGAGGAACATGTCCGCGTGGCCGTGGTAGCAGCCCTCGAACTTGATGATCTTCTCGCGGCCGGTGAAGGCGCGCACGAGCCGCAGCACCGACATGCAGGCCTCCGTGCCGCTGTTCACGAAGCGCACCATCTCCACCGAGGGGACCGCGTCGATCACCCGTTCGGCCAGCTGGTTCTCCAGCTCACAGGGGGCGCCGAAGCTGGTGCCCTTGTCGAGGGCGGCATGGAGGGCCGCAATCACCTCGGGGTGGGCATGGCCGCAGATGGCGGGTCCCCAGCTGCCGATGTAGTCGATGTAGCGGTTGCCGTCCACGTCCCAGGCATAGGCACCCTTGACGCGGTCGAAGACGATGGGGTTGCCGCCCACGGAGCGGAAGGCCCGCACTGGGGAGCTCACACCGCCGGGCATCAGGGTCTGGGCGGCACTGAAGAGGTCCTGGGACCGGGTGGTGTTCAGGGCGGGGGCCGAAACGGGAGCCGAGGTCAAGGCGGATTCCGCGGAGTGCGATGGACGGGTTGGTCGGCAGGCGCAACGACTGGAGCGTTACGGATAGACCATGGCCCATCCTGACCCAGAACCCGGCCGATCGGTTTGTCGGTAGTTTCGGAACACGTCGGCCCGGTCTTGTGAGCATCGACTGGCCAGTGCTGGAGCGCGAGCTGCGCCGCCTGCTGCCCCCTCGGGCGGTCGTCTCGGCGCGTCAGGAGTTGCTCGCCTACGACTGCGACGGCCTCACGCTGCACCGCCACCAGCCCCCGCTGGTGGTCCTGCCCGAGACCACCGCGCAGGTCTCGGCGGTTCTGGCGCTCTGCCACCGCGAGGGTGTGCCCTTCGTGGCCCGCGGCAGTGGCACCGGCCTCTCGGGTGGCGCCGTGGCCGAGACCGAGGCGCTCGTGGTGGCCACCAGCCGGATGCGGTCGGTGCTGAGGGTGGATCTGCCCAACCGCCAGGTGGTGGTGCAGCCCGGTGTGATCAACAGCTGGGTCAGTCGGGCGGTCGCCGGCGACGGGTTCTATTACGCCCCCGATCCCTCCAGTCAGGTGGCGTGCAGCATCGGCGGCAACGTGGCTGAAAATTCCGGCGGCGTGCACTGCCTCAAGTACGGGGTGACCAGCAACCACGTGCTGGCCCTCGAGGTGGTGTTGCACGATGGCACCGTCACCACCCTCGGGGGCGACCTCGAGGAGATGCCCGAGCTGGATCTGCGCGGGGTGTTCATCGGCAGTGAGGGCACCCTGGGGGTGGCCACCGCCATCACCCTGCGGCTGCTGCGCGCCCCGCAGAGCGTGGCCGTGCTGCTGGCCGACTTCACCTCCATGGAAGCCGCCGGAGAGGCCGTGCGGCTCGTCACGGCCGCCGGCGTGCTGCCTGCCGGGATGGAAATGATGGATCGGCTCACCATCGCGGCAGTCGACGACTACTTCGGCCACGACGAATACCCCCGCGACGCGGCGGCGGTTCTGCTGATCGAGCTCGACGGTCAGCAGCGGGAGGTGGCCGCGGCCACCGAGCTCGCCACGGCCCTGTGCCGGCAGGCCGGCGCCCGCCGTGTGCGGGAGGCCTGGGATGCCGACGAGCGGGCCCTGCTCTGGAAGGGGCGTAAGTCGGCGATCTCGGCCCTGGGCCGCCGCTTCCCCAGCTACTACCTGCAGGACGGCGTGGTGCCGCGCAGTGCGCTGCCACGGGTGCTGGCCGCCATCGAGACCCTCAGCGAGCGCTTCGAGCTGCCGGTGGCCAACGTGTTCCACGCCGGCGACGGCAACCTGCACCCCCTGATCCTCTACCGCGCCGCCGAGCCCGGCATCGGCGAACGGGTGCAGCAGCTGGGTGCCGAGATCCTGCGGCTCTGCGTGGAAGCGGGTGGCAGCATCACCGGGGAGCACGGCGTGGGCAGCGACAAGCGCTGCTACCTCGCGTGGATGTTCACCCCCGACGATCTGGCCACGATGCAGCTGGTGCGGCGGGCCTTCGATCCCCAGGGCCGCGCCAACCCCGGCAAGATCTTCCCCACCCCGCGCACCTGCGCCGAGTCGGCCCGCCGGGTGGCGGTGCTCAAAGAGGAGGGAGTGTCCCTGCCGGAGGCGGCAGTGGTGTTCTGAGCCGCTCCCTTCCCCTAATCCCTGGGCGCGGGATACTCCTTTCGGAAGGCTTCAATGGCTTCGGAAAGTTTCTGTGACGATCTTGCGCTGACCATGAAGAGTTTGAAGCGCTCATCCTTGCTGAGATATTCGGCATAGGAAGACCGAAGATAAGGTTTGTAGCTGTCGTTCTTGCGCAGATAAACTTCTACGAAAGGCAGGGCCACGCCCTTCATGTAGTTGCCGATCAGGCCCTGGCTGGGCAGGGTGATGTCGGTCATGGATTCGATGGCATCCTTGATGCCGGGGTCGATCTTGGTGAAGTTCACATGGGCCTGCCCCTGCACGATCAGCCAGTATTTGTCAGGCCCATTCAGCCACGTGAACGAGGCAGCCTGCTCCAGGGCCGGTGGTGTCGCCGGGTCGTAGCTGCCCGAGGCCATCACAACCGGCACCTTGATGTTGCCGAGGCCCTGCTTCCCGAAAATGCTGCGGTTCACGGGATTGGCGGCGAACACCGCGGCGGTGCGGCTGTCCTGGAGGTTGGCGAGCTGCTCGGGGGGCAGCTTCAGGGCCTGGCACTGGAGCAGCAACGAAACATTCAGGGATGCGTAGGGACGCTCGCACTCTTCCTTCAGGAAGGCTCGATCCACCGTGGCTCCGCCCAGGGCCAGAACGGTGTAGCCGCCGAAGGAATGGCCGGCCAGAGCGACCTTGGTGAGGTCGAGTTGGCCGTTGAATCGGCTGGCATTGCGGCGCTCCAGTTCGTCGATGACGAAGCTGATGTCCTTGGGGCGATTCGAAAATTCCTGGACGTCGAAGATGTCTTTGTGCAAGCCCCGCAGCATCTCCTTCAACCAGATGGCATCGCTGCCGGGATGTTGCGGCGCGGCCACGACATAGCCGTGGGACGCCAGCTGCTGCATGACCTCTGAGAAGTCTTCCGGACTCGAGCCCAGTCCGTGGGAGAAGACGATCACGGGCAGGGGCCCGGCTGCTGGCTTGGTGGGGCGGTAGACCTCCACGTAGAAGGAGCGGTTGCGGCGGCTGTCGGTGAGGTTCCACACCTCCTTGCTCACTGCCCGACTGCCGGGCTTGCGGGGGTCCGGCAGGGCCGCGAAGTCGGCTGGGGCATCCCCCTTGGCTTCCTCTGCGGTGAGCTGGCCCATCACCGTGTCGAGCCGTTCCGTGGCGGCGATGACCCGCTTGGTGGCCTTCTCGGCGCCCAGAACCTTCTCGCCATGGATCTGGATGTTGGCCGGCAGCTGCTCCAGCACCGACAGCAGACTGAGCCCATCCTGCGAGAACGAGGCATTCACCAGGGCGGCGCGCAGGATGGGCATGCCGTTGCCGCCGCGCAACAGGGTGATGGCTTTGCCGAGGCGCTCGAGAATGTCTTCGCCGATGTTGCTGTTGAAGAATCGCGAGACGAGCAGAGGATCAACCTCGGCTTTTTCCGTCAGGGCCTTGCGCAGCGACGGGTAGTCCTCAGGCTTGACGAGGGACAGGAAGAAGGCCAGATCGTCCTCGACCGTGCCGTCTGCAGCGAATTTCTGCAGCGAGCTGACCTTCAGCGAGCGGATCAGTGGGCCATAGGAGAAGGACAGCGTTTCGGAAGCCTTGGCGGGCAGGCCGGCCAGCCCCGCCGTGGCCAGGACCAGCGAAAGCCCCAGCGCCTTGGCCGTCCATCGCCGCAGGCGGTCTGGTTGGCGCCGCTGGCCTGCGTGGCCGGGCCGACCCGTCGTCGGAGCAAACACGTGACGCATCGGCATGGATGGCCGCACCCGGTGGAGGAGGAAGCCGAAGACTAGGGATCCGAGGACCCGCGGTCCTCAGGGCCGGAACGATCTTGAAATCTTCAGCTGCTGATGCAGCGTTGCCTACCGGGTGATGCAGCGTTGCCAGCCGATGGTTCCGCGGTTTCGCCCGGGGGGACTGGTTCAGCGCGGCGGCCCATCCCCATCCCCATCGCTGAAGCCATCCCCATCCTCGTCGTCCTGCCCGGCCGACCAGGCCAGGTTCACCACCACCGGAGCGTGGTCGCTCGGCTGGTCGTTGCCGCGGGTGGCCTTGTGGATCACGCAGCCGGTGGCGCAGGCCAGCAGGTCTTCCGAGAGATAGATGTGGTCGATCCGCCAGCCCCGATCCCGGTCCCAGGCCCCGCTGCGGTAGTCCCACCAGCTCCAGTGGCCCGCCTCCGGTTCGAACAGACGGAAGGCGTCGCTGAGCCGACCTTCCAGCGCCGCCGCCAGGGCCTGCCGTTCCAGGGCGCTGGCCATGATTCCTCCCGTGAGGCGCTCCGGGTCGTGGATGTCCCGGTCCTCCGGGGCGATGTTGAAGTCGCCCACCATGCAGAGAGGGTCACCCTGGCCTGCCTGCACCGCCAGGTAGCGCTGCAGGCAGGCCAGCCAGGCCAGCTTGTAGCCGTACTTGTCGCTGCGCAGCGAACTCCCGTTCGGCACGTAGAGGTTCAGCACCCGCACCCCCTCGATCAGGGCACTGATCACCCGCTTCTGCTCACTCAAGCCGGGGGCCTCCGGATCCTCGGGCAGCAGGGCCTCGAAACCCACCTGGACGTCCTCCAGCGGCAGGCTGCTGAGGATGGCGACGCCGTTGTAGGCCTTCTGGCCGCTGATCGCCATCTGGTAACCCAGCGCCGCGAAGGCGTCGCGGGGGAAGAGATCGTCGGTGACCTTGGTTTCCTGCAGGCAGAGCACCTCCGGCCGCTCCTGCTGCAGCCAGTCCACCACCTGCGCCAGGCGGGTGCGGACGGAGTTCACGTTCCAGGTGGCGATGCGCATGGCGACCGGCGGAGGGCCATTAGCATGGGCTCATCGGCGAGGAGACGACCCATGGCCCGTATGGCCGGAATCCTGCCCCAGGGGCGAACCCCTGTCCTGCATGCGGTCCTCTCGGCCGGTTGCGGGGTGGCCCTGGCGGCAGCTGCGCTGCTTCCCACCGGTCGCGCCGTGGCCCAGGAGGCCGGCTATGGCCAGACCATCAGCAGTCCCCAGCAGGAACGCGAGCTGGATTACGGCACCGGCGGAACCAACAACAACCTGCTGGATGCGACCAACCCGATGGACCTCATGAACCGGCTCCGCCGGGCCACCGCGCTGGATGAAGCGACCGCTCCGGATGATGCCGTGGATGCCGCCCTCAAGGACTACCACTCGGAGACGGCTTCGCCGGGGGCGTCCCAGGTGAAGGCCCCTTGAGCGGTTTGACCCGCAGCTGCTCCAGGCCCCAGGCGGCCGCCACCTGATCGAGACGGGGGTCCTCCGCGTCCTTGCCGCCCAGCTGCTTCGCCAGGGCGAGGGTCTGCTGGGCTGCCTTGGTATCCCCACGCTCCTGTTGAAGCAGGGCACGGGCCAGCAGCGGGCGCGGGTCCTTGGGGAATTGGGTGGTGAGTTTGATCAGCTGCGCTTCCGCCTTGCCGATGTCGCCGCGCCGCTGGATGACGTTGGCGAGCAGCAGGCCGATCGGCACGGCGTCGCTCCGCAGGTTCGGGCTGGTGGCCCGTTTCAGGGCGGCCTCCACCTGGGCCTGGGCCTGGGCTCCTCGATTTGTCTCGAGCAGGATCAGGGCCATCAGCTGCAGCCCTTCCACCTGATCGGGGCGTTGGTTGAGGAGCTGCCGCAGTTCCCGTTCGGCCCCGCTGCGGTCGTTCTGGTCGCGGCGCAGCTCGGCCAGCAGCAGCCGCAGCGACCAGCGGTCCGGCTGCTGGTCAGCGAGGCGTTCCAGCAGGGGCGTGGCTTCGGCCTTGCGCTCGAGGGCGACCAGCAGTTCGAGCAGGCGCTGCTGCTCGGCCGGGCTGGCTTCGCCGGTGTCGAGCCTGCGGCGCAGCTGCTCGGCCTGGCGCTCCAGCGCCGGGCGGGAGGACCCTCCGGCCGCGCTGCCGCTGCGCAGCTGGCCGATCCACCACCCTGCCGCCAGGCAGGAACCGGCCAGCACCACGGCCATGGCACCCAGCCATGGACCTTGACGGCGCGGGGCGGTGGGCATCGGCGCGATGGGCAGGGCAGTGCGGCCAGTCTGCCCCGGCGGCTCCTGCGCCGGCACGGCCTGCGGGCGGTCCAGCCAGGGGGCTCCTACATTGGCCCCCATGCGCCAACACCCCATTCCGCCGGTCACCGAGCCGCTCCAGTACCGGGCCATCGGCGTGGTGCGCGGCACCTACGTGCCGACCGATCCCGACCAGCTCACCCGGGGGGCGATCCAGACCGCTGACGGCACCGCCATCGAGGCCGTCGTGCTCGGCCGCCTGCTGACCCTGATGCGGCGCCATCTGGACCTCAGCCAACCCCACCTCTGGGTGGTGTACCCCCGCTCCCGTGAGGAGCAGGGGCTCCACCTTCAGATGGTGGGCATCTGGGAGCCCAGCACCCTGGCCGATGGGGCTCTCGCCGACGAGCTCCCCGAGGGGGACGACTACTTCTCGGTGCGCGGCGAGCTGATCTACACCCGGCCGGAGACTGGCGACCTGGTGGTCAAGGTGCGGCAGATGCCCCGCGGGGACGGCAGCCGGCCGGTGCCGTTCAAGCTGCAGCTCAAGGGAGAGGTTCCCCTGGAGCACCTCCGCCATTTCGTCTCCCTCAACCTGCGCCGCCAGGGCCAGGAGCTCCAGCTCGAGCAGTGCGAGGTGCTCGAGCCCGTCGTCCAGCGCGGTAACCGGGGGGGCAAGACCCGACGGGAGGCTGGCGGCAAAGCCGGCAAGCCCGCGCCGCGCCGCTCGGGTCCCCGCACGGCGGTGAGTCGCCCCGCCCGTTGAGATGGTTTTCTGGGAGGCCACCAGTGGCACCTGGATCAACGTGCTGGCCGTCCTGGCGGGCAGCCTGCTCGGGGTAGGCCTGGGCGGTCACCTCTCCGCGGCCATCCGGCTGCAGTGGCAGCGCTGGCTCGGCATCATCACGCTGCTGCTGGCGCTGCAGATGGTGCAACCGCTGTGGGATCTCCGGCTGGGTGCCTTCCCGGCGGTGCTGGCTGCCCTGGTCGTGCTGGTGCTCGGCTCCTGGCTCGGTGAGCTGGTGGGTCTGCAGCGCCGGCTGGATCGCTGGCTGCTGAGGTTCGCCGCCCCCGGCGGAGGCCGTTCGCCTGCGGATGGCGGCGAGCGCTCCCCTGCGGACATCGTCTCGGGGGCCTTCGTGCTGTTCTGCATCGGGCCGATCACCCTGCTGGGCTGTCTGCGGAACGGAGCCCTCGGCGATCCCTCCCTGCTGCTGGTCAAAGCTGGTCTGGATGGCCTGAGCGCGGCCGTGCTGGCCTCCGGGGTGGGACTGGTGCTGCTCTGGGTTCTGGTGCCCCTGGCCGTGCTCCAGCTCGGGCTCTCGGGCCTCGGGATGGTGCTGGCCGGCGGTGTCATGGACCCCAGCGGTTCTCCGCTGCTGCTGTTCACCAGTGCGGTCGGCGGCTTGCTGGTGCTGGCCCTGGCGCTGGACCTGCTCGATCTGCCCCACCCCTCGGTGGTGAACGGCCTGGCGGCGCTGGTGCTGGCCCCGGCGCTCGGCTGGGGGATCCAGCCGTGACCTCTCCCCTGCTTGCGGGGGTGGCCGTGGCCGTCATCAGCCTGCTGGCGGTGTTCGGCCCCCTGCTGGGTCTGCCGCCCTGGGTGATCGCCCTGGTCGCCGGCCTCGCGCTCGGGGGCCTCACCGTGGATGCGGCCCGCTTCGGTGGCCGCGGCGGCCATCTGCTCGCCGAGGCCCTGCCGGGTGGTGCGCTGCGGTTGCGGCGCATCGCGATCCATGAAGCCGGCCATGTGCTGGTGGCCTCGCAGGAGGCGATGCCGGTGCGCCAGGTGCTGGTGGGCAGCCTGGCCTGCCTGCGGGCGGGCCTCAGCTCCGGTGGAACCACGGAACTGGACCCGCCGGCCAGTGCCAAGTTGGCCCTGGAGGATCTGCGCCGCTGGAGCCGGGTGCTCCAGGCCGGCATGGCGGCGGAACAGCTCGTCTACGGAGCCAGCGAGGGTGGCGCCGATGATCGGGCTCTGCTGGGCCGGCTCTGGGGCCTTTCCGGCCACGACGTCGACACCGCCCAGCGGGAACAGCGGCGGGCCCGCCGCGAGGTGGACCAGGCCCTGCGGCAGCGACGACCCGATCTCGAGGCCGCTGCCGAACGTCTTCTGGAGGCGGCACCCCGCCTCGGACGCCCCTCCCGATCCCAGCCCCCAGGGCCGGAGGCCGGCTGATGGGCCTGGCCCTGCTGGATTGCCCGACCGGCCTGGCGGGCAACATGCTGCTGGCTGCCCTGCTCGATCTGGGGGTGCCGGAGGAGGTGATCCACAGGCCTCTGGCCGCCCTTGGCTACGGCGGTGCCTATGCCCTGGAGATCACCGAGCGACGCAGCGCTGGATTGCGCGGTCTGCATCTGGAGGTGCTGGGCGGCGCGAACGATCCGCCCCCTCGCACCTGGCAGGCCCTGCGGCGCTGCTTCGAACAGGCCGCCTGGCCTGAAGCGTTGCGCTCGCGCGTGATCGCGGTGTTCACCCTGCTGGCGGAGGCCGAGGCCGCCGTCCATGGCCATGCCCCGGAGCAGGTGCATTTCCACGAAGTGGGAGCGCTGGATGCACTGGTGGATGTGGTGGGGGTCTGTGCCGGCCTGAGCCATCTCGGCATCGACCGGCTGGAATCCACCCCACCGCCGGCCGGGCACGGCACGGTGTCCACAGCCCATGGCACGCTGCCGGTGCCGGCTCCGGCGGTGCTGGAGATGGCCCGCCGCCGGGCGATCCCGCTGGCCTCGGCCCAGGGCTTTCCCCCTGCCGAGCTCACCACGCCCACCGGGCTGGCCCTGGCGGCCTGCTGGGCGGATCGCTTCGCCCTGCCGCCCGCCCATGTCCCCCGCCAGGTGGGGGTGGGACTCGGCAGCCGGGAACTCGATCGCCCCAACCTGCTGCGGCTGGTGCTGGCCGAGACCCTCACCCCGGAGGGGGCGACCCAACCACTGCGCGAGAGCCTGCTGGTGCAGCAGGCCCAGATCGATGACGCCACGCCGGAAGACCTGGCCGCCCTTCAGGATCGCCTGCGCCAGGGCGGGGCCCTGGAGGTCTTCTGCCAGCCGATCGTGATGAAGAAGGGGCGACCGGCCTGGCTGGTCACGGCCCTGGTGCCGCTCGAGGCCGGCGAGCGCCTGCGGGCCCTGTGGTGGCGGCACAGCACCAGCCTGGGGCTGCGGGAGCAGGTGCAGCAGCGCTGGGTGCTTCCCCGCCGGGCGCTGCGGCTCGAGACCCCGCTGGGGCCGGTGCGGCTGAAGCAGGCCCTGCTGCCGGATGGGCGCTGGCGGGGCAAGCCCGAGCATGAGGATCTGCTGCAGCTCGCGGCCGCCCACGATCTGGCCCTCGATCAGGTGCGGGCCGTGGTCAACCAGGCTTTGCTGGATCCTGGAACGCCGGCCGCGTCCTCCTGGGATGATGCCGGCGATGCCGCTTCAGGAGTGACCTGGCGATGAGGGCAAGGCTGGAGGCCGCGGTGCGCTGGGGCCAGGGTCTGCCGAAGGCAGCCGGCCGCTGGCTGGCCCGCCTGCCCGCCCCCCCGGGGGGGCTCGGCCTCTGGATCACCTTGTTGAGCCTGGGCTTCCTGCTGGCGGCCCTGCAGGGCCATGGCCGCCAGATGCTGGAGCTCCGCCTGGATCTGCAGGGCTGGCTCTGGATGGTGCTGGGGGTGGGCTTCAGCCTGCTCAGCCTGGTGGCCAATGGTCTTGGCCAGGGTGTCGTGCTGCGCTGGCTGGGCCTGCGTCCCCGCTGGGCCCAGCTGGCGC